>JAEZBK010000258.1 GCA_023427355.1 Pseudomonadota bacterium | reverse complement strand
ATGTTGTCGCGGCCGAACTTCTCGCCCATGAACTGCTGCAGCAGCATCTTGCGGATCGGCTCCAGCGTCGCATAGGGCAGGAGCAGCTCGACCCGGCCGCCGCGATCCTCCATGTCGATGCGCAGCTTGACCAGGATGGCGGCGTTGGCGGGGCGCGCGATGGCGGCGAAGCGGGGATTGGTTTCCAGGCGGTCCAGGCTGAAATCCACCGGGGCCAGCGGCTCGAAGGCGGCGCGCATGTCGGCCATGATGACCTCGATCATGCGCTGGACCAGCGTGCGTTCGATGGTGGTGTAGGGGCGGCCCTCGATGCGCATGGCGCTGGAGCCGCGGCGCCCGCCCAGAAGCACGTCGACGATCGAATAGATCAGGTTGGAGTCCACGGTGAAGAGGCCGTAATTGTCCAGCTCCTCGGCGCGGAACACCGCCAGGATGGCGGGCAGCGGAATGGAGTTCAGATAGTCGCCGAAGCGGATCGAGGTGATCGAATCCAGGCTGACCTCGACATTGTCCGAGGTGAAATTGCGCAAGGAGGTGGTCATCAGCCGCACCAGGCGGTCGAAGACGATTTCCAGCATCGGCAGGCGTTCGTAGGACACCAGCGCCGAATTGACGATGGCGCGGACGCCCGACTTGTCCTGCATCTGGTCGGCGTTGACGTCGAAACCCAGAAGGGAGTCGATTTCCTCCTGGTTCAGCACGCGCTCGGCGGCTACGGCGCCGGTGCCTTCGGCGGGGAACGGGGAGGAGGCTTCGTCGATCGCGGGGGTTTCGTCGGTCATCTGTCTTTATCCGGTGAAATTACTGGACCAGCATTTCCTTGAGCAGCACGTCGCGCACCTTGTAGGGCGCGGCGGCCACGTTCACGCGGCGCAGCAGCTCTTCCTTGATGCGCAGCACGCCCGCCGAACCCTTCAGGTCTTCCAGGCGCAGTTCGCGCAGATAGGCCTGGAACTGGTCCTTGACGCGGGGCAGCAGGGTTTCCATCGCCACCTTCTGCTCTTCATTCTCCAGCTCCAGCGAGACGGAAAGCTGCAGATAGGCGGGCACGGCATCGGCGCCCTGGATATTGACGGTGAGCTTCTCGATATCGCTGAAGGCGACATGGGGCGGGGTGAGGGGGACTTCCTCTTCCACCGCGGCATGTTCGCCGGCCGCATCGCCCTTCATCATGAAGTATGCCCCGGCGCCGCCGCCGCCCACGACGAGCAGAAGCACGGGGACGATGATCATCAGCATCTTCTTGCTGAGGAATTTCTTCAGGCCCTTGGGCGCGGGCGCAGCTTCGGTCGCTTCGCCTTCCGGCTTTTCGCCTTCGGCTTCGGGCGCGGCTTCCTTCTTGGCCATGGAACAAGTGCCTTCGTCGTGTCTCGCCGCCGAAGGTAGGCAAACGTGGTTAAGGAGGGGTTGAAATTGCCGGGCGGGGCCGCATTGGCCCGGCAGAATTTTCCCCCTGCCCGGCAGGGTGCGCGCAAAAGCCAATAAAAACGGGCATTTCACGCTGGCATGACGGCTGCAACGGTCCTGACGTCGATCCAGAAAGGATCCGAGGCGTCAGATGGAAAATTCACTTCTCATTAGTCTTTCGCAGCAGCTCGCTGCGTACCGCTCGATGGATGTCATCGCGAACAACCTCGCGAACGTCTCCACGCCCGGATTCAAGCGCGAAAGCGCCAAGTTCGAGGAACTGCTGACCACCGTGCGTCCGGCCGAAGGCCAGAAGGGCATGCAGCAGCTCAGCTTCGTCAAGGATGCCGGCATCGCCCGCGACCTCAGCCAGGGCAGCATCAGCCGCACCGATGCGCCGCTGGACGTGGCCATCAATGGCCGCGGCTTCTTCGTGGTCGCCACGCCGCAGGGCGAACGCTACACGCGCGATGGCCATTTCAGCCTGGACCAGGAAGGCCGCCTCGTCACCTCCAACGGCTATGCCGTGCAGGGCGATGGCGGGGCCATCACCGTCAATCCGGTGGATGGCGAGATCCACATCGCCCGCGACGGCACCGTCTCCAGCGTCGTCAATGGCGCGCTGAACCAGTTGGGCAAGATCCGCCTGGCCGGTTTCGCCGACGAGGCGCAGATGACCAAGGAAGGCGAAAATCTCTATGCCACTGCCCAGCCCGTGGCCACGGCCAGCGGCACCATCGTGCAGGGGTCGCTTGAAGGCTCCAACGTCCAGCCCGTGGTCGAGATTTCCAAGATGATCGAGGTGATGCGCGCCTATGAGGCGACCGCCACCCTGTCCAAGTCCCAGCAGGACCTTTCCCGCCAGGCCATCGCCAAACTCGGCGCGATGCCGCGCTAACCCGGAGCAGAACCCATGCGCGCACTTTCCATCGCTTCCACCGGCATGCTGGCCCAGCAGACCAATGTGGAAGTCATCGCCAACAACCTGGCGAACATGAACACCACGGGCTTCAAGCTGCAGCGGGCCGAGTTCCAGGACCTGCTCTACCAGAATGTGCAGACGCCCGGCTCGCAGACCTCCGATACCGGCGCGGTCGCGCCCAACGGCATCCAGATCGGCGCGGGCGTGAAGACCGCCGCGATCTATCGCGTCACCACCCAGGGCGACCTGAAGAGCACCTCCAATCCCTACGATGTCGCGGTGCAGGGCCAGGGTTATTTCCGCATCCAGATGGCCGATGGCAGCGACGGCTTCACCCGCGCGGGCAATTTCGGCCTGTCGCCGGAAGGCCAGCTCGTGACCCAGCAGGGCCTGGTGGTGCAGCCGGGCATCGCGATCCCGCAGAACACCATCTCGGTCCAGATCAATGCCCAGGGCCAGGTCAACGCCACGGTGGCCGGCAACGCCACGCCCCAGACCGTGGGCCAGATCGAACTGACGCGCTTTCCCAACGAGGCGGGCCTGAACGCGGTGGGCGACAATCTGTACCTGGAGACGCCGGCTTCGGGCGCGCCCCAGTCGGGCGTGCCGGGTTCGCCGGGCTACGGCACGATCCAGCAGGGCTTCCTGGAAACCTCGAACGTCAATTCGGTGGACGAGATCACCGCGCTGATCACGGCGCAGCGCGCCTATGAAATGAATTCGAAAGTCGTCTCTGCCGCCGACCAGATGCTGCAGAACACCGCTCGCCTCGGAGGGGGCTGACATGAACCTGACGCTGAACATGCTGATGCAGGACCGCCGCCTGGCGCTGCCGCGCAAGATGACCCTGTGGCTGGTGCTGCTGGCCGTGCCCACCGTGATGCTGTTGTGGGCGGGAAGCGCCTTCGCCAATACGGGCAACACCTACCGCATCGTCGTTCCGGCCCGCGACATCCTGCGCGGCGAGGTTCTGGGCGAAACCGACCTGACCTTCGCCGATGTGACCGGCACGGCGCTGGCGCCCACCACCGTGACGAAGTTCGAGACACTGACCGGGATGCAGACCCGCCGTTCGCTGCGCGCGGGCGAGCCGGTGCGCCCCGACGATGTGCGCCGCCCGGTGGTCGTCACCAAGGGCCAGAGCGTGACCATGACCTTCAGCGCCCCGGGCGTCGAATTGTCGGCCATGGGCCGCGCCATGAGCGAAGGCGGTATCGGCGACACGGTGACGGTGCAGAACCCCGTCTCGTTCCGCATGGTCACCGCCACCATCACCGGCCCCGGCACCGTGCGCGCCGAAGCCGCCATGCCCCTCACCGCCGCCAATATCCGCAGGAAGTAACCGCCATGACCCGCAATTTTTCCAAGATCGTTGCCGTTCTTCTCACCGGCATGTCGCTGACCGCCTGCAGCGCGGTGGACCGCATCGAGAATATCGGCCAGGCGCCCAAGCTGGCCCCGGTGGGCAACCCCGCCGAGCGCGAGATCGTGGCCCGCATTCCCTCGGCCCGCCCCATCGTCCATGCCAACAATTCGCTGTGGCAGGCCGGGGCCAAGAGCTTCTTCCGCGATCCACGCGCCTCGCAGGTGGGTGACGTCATCACCGTGAACATCACCGTGGCCGACACGGCCAAGATGCAGAACTCCACCGCGCGCAGCCGCGCCAACACCGACAAGGCCAACCTGGGCAGCTTCTTCGGCCTGGAAACCCAGCTGCCCACCAGCATGGATCCGTCCAGCCTGGTGGCGATGGGGTCGGACATGTCGAACACCGGCAATGGCTCGATCAACCGGTCGGAAAGCATCAACCTGACGCTGGCCGCGCTGGTGGCGCAGGTGCTGCCCAACGGCAATTTCGTGATTGATGGCCGCCAGCAGGTGCGCGTGAACCATGAACTGCGCGACCTGAAGGTGACGGGCATTGTCCGCGCCGAGGACATCACCCAGGACAACACCGTGAACCTGGCCCAGATCGCCGAGGCGCGAATCTCCTATGGCGGCCAGGGGCTGGTCAGCGATGTGCAGCAGCCGAGATATGGCAGCCAGTTGTTTGATATCATCATGCCTTGGTAATTTGTTGAACCCCCTCCGTCACAAGTCGGGTCTGCCAAGAGGCAGACACCTCCT
>JAEZBK010000257.1 GCA_023427355.1 Pseudomonadota bacterium | reverse complement strand
CCCCCATATTTCCCCCATGGCTATCCTGAAAATTGCCCGCATGGGCCATCCTGTCCTGGCCGCCCCGGCCACCCCGGTGGCGGACCCCCGTGCGCCGGAAATTCGCCGTCTTGTCAATGACATGGTGGAAACCATGAGGGACGCCAATGGGGCAGGGCTGGCCGCCCCGCAGGTCCATGTCCCCCTGCGGGTGGTGGTGTTCCAGGCCCCAGGCGAGCGCACGGCCGATCCAGGCCTTACGGGCGAAGAGGCCTTCGACCACACCGCGCCCCTGACCGTGCTGATCAACCCCGAGATTGCCGTTATGGACCACACAACCGAGGGCGGCTGGGAAGGCTGCCTGTCTGTTCCGGGCCTGCGCGGTTGGGTCGAGCGCCCCGCCCATATCCGCTACCGGGGCTATGGCCTGGATGGACAGGTGATCGAACGGTCGGCGCGCGGCTTCCATGCCCGGGTGGTCCAGCATGAATGCGATCACCTGGAAGGGCGGCTCTATCCTGCGCGCATGACCGACCTGTCGAAGCTGGTGTTCGAATCCGAAATCCGGCACTTCATGGCCAGCGCATGAGCGAGACCCCGAAAAAGCCGGCAGCGAAGAAGGCCACGCCGAAAAAAGCGGCGGCCGGAAAGACCAAGCCCCCCATGGACGAAAGCAACCCCGAACCCAAGGACGATGCGGCGCTGAAGGCAGCGGTGATCGAAGCAGCCCTGCCCCATGCGGCCTTCGACGGGTTCACCGACCGGGTGCTTGAGGATGCGGGCAAGGTGGCGGGCCTTCCTGCGGGCGATGTCGCCCGGCTGTTTCCCGAAGGCCCCCTGTCGCTGGTTGCAGCCTGGTCGGAGGCGGTGGACACGGAGATGACCGAGCGGCTGACGGCGATGGACCTGCCCTCGCTGAAAATCCGGCAGCGCATCGCCGAGGCGGTGAAAACGCGCCTGGCCATCCTGAAGCGGCACAAGGAGGCGGCCCGACGCGCCGGGGCGCTGTTGTCGCTGCCCATGCATGCCAGCCTGGGGGCCAAGCTGATGTACGCCACCGTGGATGCGATGTGGCGCGCCGCGGGCGATGTCTCCACCGATTTCAATTTCTACACCAAGCGCGGCATCCTGGCGGGCGTCTATGGCGCGACGCTGGTGCGCTGGTTCTCGGATGCGTCGGCAGATGAGGCGGCGACCAACGACTTCCTGGCCGCGCGCATCGAGAATGTGATGCAGTTCGAAAAGTTCAAGGCCAAGGCGAAAGAGGCCTTTGCCGGTTTCCCCGCTTTTGGCGACTGGATGCGGCCCCGGGGAAAGTGATTACAACGCGCTGAACAGCGGCCTTGCGTCGGCCCAGCTGGCCACCTGCCGCTGCGCGCCCGCCGCGATCAGCAGGTCACTCAGGTGATCGTCCATGTGCGCGCCGCCGGAAAAACCCCACACCGTCATGCCCGCGGCCAATGCCGCCTTCACGCCATTGACGCTGTCTTCAATGACCAGGCAATCGGCGGGCGCGACACCCAGCTTCTCCGCCGCATGGAGGAAAATATCCGGGGCGGGCTTGGCGTGGGGCACAAGCTCGGCCGAGTAGATGTGCGGATCGAATGGCGCCCACAGGTCGAAGCGCTGCAGCTTGTGCGCCAGGGCGTTGACGCCGCTGGAGCTGGCCACCGCCTTGGGCAGGCGCACGGCATTCACCGCGTCCAGCGCGCCGGGGACGGCCTGCAGTTCGGTGGCAAAGCGTTCCAGCACCCGCGTGCGCATGCGCGGGCGCAATTCTGCGATGATGGAGCGGCCCAGGCGTTCCTGCGCATCCAGGTCGAGCGCCTGATAATAGGCGTTGTCGCTCATGCCCAGGAACCGCGCCTTGAAGGCGCGGCTGTCATAGGCCAGGCCGAACTCGGTCAGGACTTCGATTTCGACGGCATGGAACAGGACTTCGCTGTCCACCAGGACGCCGTCGCAATCGAAGATGACCGCCTTGACCATGCGTCAGAGAAGCTCGGCGATCTGCACCGCGTTCAGCGCCGCGCCCTTGAGGAGCTGGTCGCCGGACACGAACATCGCGATGGAATGGCCGGTGGGATCACTGACATCCGCGCGGATGCGGCCCGTCAGGATATCGCCCTGGCCGCTGGCGTCATTGGGCATGGGGAAATAATTCTTCTCCCGGTCATCCACCAGCTTCACGCCTGGCGCCTTGGACAGGATGGCGCGGACTTCGTCTTCGGTGATGGGATTTTCGCATTCGAAGGTGATGGATTCGCAATGGGCGCGCAGCACCGGCACGCGAATGCAGGTGACGCCGACGCGAATCTGGTCGTCCTCGAAGATCTTCTTGGTTTCCTTGATGACCTTGGTTTCTTCGTCATTGTAGCCGGTGGCCGGATCGATGGCCGTGTTGTGGCTGAAGACGTTGAAGGCATAGGGGTGCGGCATCACCTTGGGGGTGAAGGGCTTGCCGTCGAGATAGGCGCGGGTCCCGTCTTCCAGCTCCTGCATGGCCGCCGCGCCCGCGCCCGACGCCGCCTGGTAGGTCGAGATGATCACGCGCTTGATGCGGTTCTTCTGGTGGATGGGCCAGAGCGGCACCAGCGCGGTGATGGCCGAGCAGTTGGGATTGGCGATGATGCCCTTGTGGCCGGCGATGCGGTGGGCGTTGATCTCGGGCACCACCAGAGGCACGTCGGGATCCATGCGGAAGGCGGAGGAATTGTCCACCACCACCGCGCCGGCCTTGACGGCGGCCGGGCCGTACTTCTTCGAGATCGAGCCACCCGCAGAGAACAGCGCGATATCCACGCCCTGGAAACTGTCCTCGGTCAGTTCCTCGATGGTCAGATCCTGACCGCGAAAGGCCTGCTTCTGGCCGGCGGAGCGCGCGGAGGCGAGAAGCTTCAGCGCCTTCACCGGAATGCCGCGCTGCTCGATGCAGCCGATGAACTCGCGCCCGACAGCGCCGGTGGCGCCCACAATCGCTACAACCTTGTTCTTCATCGTCGTGCCCTCACTCCAAAATGAAAAAGCCCCGTCCTGTCGGATCGGGGCTGGTGTTCGTCCTTCGCTTTTCGCCGTCAGGCGCGCGCGACAACCCCAGCCCCGCAGGGCTTGGTCTTGGTGGTCGTCTTTTTGGTGGTCGCGGTCATCGGGCGCGGAACCTATGGGGGCGCCCCGCCTTAGTCAACGATTACCTGAATGGGGTTTCAGGCGGGTGACATGGCCCATTTTGCGGCCTGGCTTGGCGGCCTTCTTGCCATACAGGTGGACCGCGCCGGACCGTGCCAGGCTTTCCCAGGCATGGGCTTCCTCGCCGATGATGTTCTCCATCACCGCATCGGCATGCCGGGCGGGATCGCCCAGGGGCCAGCCCGCCACGGCGCGGATATGCTGCTCGAATTGCGAACAGGCACAGGCCTCGAGCGTCCAGTGGCCCGTGTTGTGCACACGCGGCGCGATCTCGTTGACGATCAGCGCGCCATCCCGGCCCACGAACAGTTCCACCGCGAAGACGCCGACATAATCCAGCGCGTCGGCGATCTGGCGCGCGATGGCCTTGGCTTCGGCGCCCTGGGCGGCGGTGAGACGGCCAGGCACCGTGGACCGGCGCAGAATGTGATGCTCATGGACATTTTCGGGCGGATCATAGGCCGCGAAGCTGCCATCGGCCCCGCGCGCGGCGACCACCGAGGCCTCGAACGCGAAATCGACAAAGCCCTCCAGAATACAGGGGGCGCCTTTGAGGGCGGCGAAGCCCAGCGCCGCGTCATCGGCGCTGATGACCCGCACCTGGCCCTTGCCGTCATAGCCGAAACGGCGGGTTTTCAGGATGCCTTCACCGGTCTGGGCAAAGGCGGCCCGCGCCTGTTCGGCGGAGGAGACTTCATAGAAGGGCGCAGTTTTCAGCCCCAGGGCCGCAACGAAACTCTTTTCGCTGAAGCGGTCTTGCGTCGTGGCCAGCGCATGGGGGCCCGGACGCACCGGCACGCGCTCCGCCAGGAACGCGATGGCGTCGGCCGGCAGATTTTCGAACTCGAAGGTCACCACGTCGCAGACATTGGCCAGGCCTGACAGGGTGGCGCGGTCATCGTATGGCGCGGTCAGTTGCAGCGGCGTCACCTGGAAGGCGGGTGCGTCAGGCTCGTCATTGTAGATCAGGGTTTTCAGGCCCAGCCGCGCCGCGGCCATGGCCAGCATGCGGCCCAACTGGCCGCCGCCAATGATGCCGATGGTGCCGCCCGGCGGCACCGGCTTTTCCAGAGTCTTCATTGCGGCTTCTGGCCCACCGACGACGTCTGCTTGCGGCGCCAGGCATCGAGTTTCTTTTTCACGCCCGTATCGGCCAGCCCCAGGATGGCGGCGGCATGAAGCGCCGCGTTCTTCGCGCCAGCCTCGCCGATCGCAAAGGTCGCCACCGGAACGCCACCGGGCATCTGGGCGATGGACAGGAGGCTGTCGAGCCCCTTGAGGGTGCGGCTCTGCACCGGCACGCCCAGGACCGGCAGCGTGGTCATGCTGGCGACCATGCCGGGCAGATGCGCGGCGCCGCCAGCACCGGCGATAATGACTTGGATGCCGCGCGATTGCGCCGTGGAGGCGTAGTCCACCATGCGGGCGGGCGTGCGATGGGCAGAGACGATGCGGCTTTCATAGGCGATGCCCAGCGCATCCAGCATGTCGGCAGCGGCCTTCATGGTGGGCCAGTCGGACTGGCTGCCCATGATGATCCCCACTTCCGCTGCGCGCTTGGTCATCGGCTCATCCGTAAGGGGCCGCGTCCGGCGACCGTCGGGAAAA
>JAEZBK010000229.1 GCA_023427355.1 Pseudomonadota bacterium | reverse complement strand
GCCCTGCACCGTGTTCGGCTGCGCCGAGGCCACGGTCATGCTGGCGGCCACCAGCAACGCGGATACACCGAAGTGAAGCTTCATGAACGTCTCCCTGATCGGCGTCCGTTCATGCGGGCGCCTGGTTTATGCCCGTTACGCTACACCCTGCGCCTATCCGCGCAGAACGCTCCTGCCCGCATAGATCGCGGTGTCGCCCAACTGCTCCTCGATGCGCAGCAACTGGTTGTACTTGGCCAGGCGATCCGAACGCGCCAGCGAGCCGGTCTTGATCTGACCGCAATTGGTGGCGACCGCCAGGTCGGCGATGGTCGAGTCTTCGGTCTCGCCCGAACGATGGCTCATCACCGCCTTGTATGCGGCGCGATGGGCCGTATCCACGGTCGCCAGCGTCTCGGTCAGCGAGCCGATCTGGTTGACCTTGATCAGGATGGCGTTGGCGGTCTTCTTCTCGATGCCCATGGCCAGGCGCTTGACGTTGGTGACGAACAGGTCGTCGCCCACCAGGTTCACGCGCGCGCCGATTTCATCGGTGATCGCCTTCCAGCCGGCCCAATCGTCTTCCGCCATGCCGTCCTCGATCGAGAAGATGGGATAGCGCTTGGCCAGGTCGGCATAGACCTTGACCATCTCGTCGGGCGAAAGGCTCTTGCCCTCGCCTTCCAGCTCATACTTGCCGTTCTTGAAGAACTCGGTCGAAGCAGGGTCGAGCGCGAAGAACACGTCCTCGCCCAGCTTGTAGCCGGCCTACTCGACGGCCTTGGAGATATAGGTCAGCGCTTCGTCCGGCGACTTCAGGTTGGGCGCGAAGCCGCCCTCGTCGCCCACATTGGTGTTGTGGCCCGCATCCGACAGCGACTTCTTCAGCGTGTGGAAGATCTCCGCGCCCATGCGCAGGCCTTCCTTGAAGCTGGACGCGCCGACGGGGGCGATCATGAATTCCTGGAAGTCGATCGGATTGTCGGCATGGGCGCCGCCATTGATGACGTTCATCATCGGCACGGGCAGCACCTGCGCCTTGGCCCCGCCGACATAGCGATAGAGCGGCAGGCCCGAGGCGTTCGCGGCAGCCTTCGCCACCGCCAGCGACACGCCCAGGATGGCGTTCGCGCCCAGGCGCGCCTTGTTGGGCGTGCCGTCCAGCCCGAGCATGGCATTGTCGATGCGGATCTGGTCCTCGGCCTCCAGGCCGACCAGCGCCTCGAACAGTTCGCCATTCACGGCGGCCACCGCCTTGGTGACGCCCTTGCCCTTGTAGCGGTCGCCGCCATCGCGCAGCTCCACCGCCTCATGGGCGCCCGTGGACGCGCCCGACGGCACGCCCGCGCGGCCAAAGCTGCCATCTTCCAGCGTCACATCCACCTCGACGGTGGGGTTGCCGCGGCTGTCCAGGATTTCGCGTCCGACAATGTCGATGATGGCAGTCATGTGGGAACTCCGTGTGGCTGGCCGGGTTCTAAAGGGCATACTCCCTTTCGACAAGATGTTAACGGTTACATTTGAGGAAAACGCATGATTTTATCATCGCCCGCGATCATCCTGACCGCCGCCGTCACCCTCCTGGCCGTGATCCTGGCCCTGCTCTTCGCCATCGGGGTGGGCCGCACCCGCCGCCGGGTGGGCATCGATGCCCCCGCCATGGGCGGGCATCCCGACCTGGAGCGCGCCCTGCGCATCCAGGGCAACACCGTCGAGCAGCTGCTGATCTTCCTGCCGGTGCTGTGGCTGGCAGCGCTCTATTTCCAGGGCTGGTGGGCGCCGGTCGTGGGGCTTGTCTGGTGCCTGGGCCGCATTCTCTACGCCGCGACCTATGGCGATCATCGCGCCCGCCTGCCCGGCTTCGCGCTGACCGTGCTGCCGACCGTGATCCTGATGATCCTGGCGGGCATCGGCATCTTCAGCGCGTGGACGGCAAGCGCCGTCTGACCGCATTCCTCATGCTGAGCATGCAGAAGCGTGAGGGCAGCCCACCCTTCGACAGGCTCAGGGTGAGGAATTCCTCTTCACCACCGCGTCGATCTCGACGAGCTGCGCCAGGAGCGCCGGGAAGTCCTTCAGCTTGACCATGTTGGGGCCGTCGGACGGCGCATTGTCCGGATCCTGGTGCACTTCCATGAAGACGCAGGCCACGCCCGCCGCCACGGCGGCGCGCGCCAGGTAGGGCACCATGGTGCGGTCGCCGCCGGATGTGTCGCCCTGCCCGCCCGGCTGCTGCACGCTGTGCGTGGCGTCGAACACCACCGGCGCGCCGAACCTGGCCATGATCGGCAGCGCGCGCATGTCGCTGACCAGCGTGTTGTAGCCGAAGGACACGCCACGCTCGGTCACCAGCACGTTGGGATTGCCCGCCCCCGTGATCTTGGCGATCACGTTCTTCATCTCCCAGGGCGCCAGGAACTGGCCCTTCTTCACATTGATGATGCGCCCGGTCTGCGCCGCCGCGACCAGCAGGTCGGTCTGGCGCGACAGGAATGCCGGGATCTGCAATATGTCCGCCGCCTCCGCGACGAGGGCGCATTGCTCGCGCTCATGCACGTCGGTCAGCACCGGCAATCCGAACTCCTTGCGGATATCCGCAAAGATCGGGAGCGAGTTCTCAAGCCCCATCCCGCGCGCCGTTCCGGCGCTGGAGCGGTTGGCCTTGTCGAAACTGGTCTTGTAGATCAGCCCCACGCCCAGCTTGGCGCAGGCTTCCTTCAGCGCGCCCGCCATGTCGAAGGCATGCCCCCGGCTTTCGAGCTGGCAGGGGCCGGCGATCAGGGAGAGTTTTTCGGCGTTGCCGATGCGGACATGTCCGGCGGTGACGACGGCATTGGGTGCTGTGCTGGTCATGGCGGCAAACTAGCGCCCGCTGCCTGGAAAAACAAAGGGCCGGAGCATGACGCCCCGGCCCTTCGCACAATGCGGTCTGTCCAGCCTTACAGCTTGAACTTGGCCATGCCGGCCTGCGCGCACTTGACGTCTTCGCCGCCGCCGGTCGGACCCGACACGGACAGCACGCCGATCATCTGGCCGCCCTTCATGATGGGCAGGCCGCCCGGGAAGGTGATCAGTTCCGGATCGCCTTCCAGCACCGCGCCACGGCCGGCCGCGGCGATTTCCGGCTGCTTGCCGAACGCTTCGGAGGTCATGTTCTTCTTCAGCACCGTATAGGCCTTGCGGCGGGCGAAATCATGGAACGCGTTGCCCGTGCCATCGGCCGCCATCGCCGCCTTGATGTTGCCGTTCAGGTCCACGACGATCACCGCCGCGGCCGACTTGCGCTCGGCGTTCAGGCAGGCATTGACCGCGGTCTGCACGGCATCCACGGCCTGGGCCAGCGGGATTTCCTGTTCCGGGGCGATGGTGATGGGGGCGTTCGGACCGGCGATGCCCTTGACGGCAGGCATGGCCGGACCACGGCCGCCCGCACCGGCCGGACCACGGCCCGGAGCGCCCGCAGCAGGGGCGCCACCGGGAGCAGGCGCAGGCTGCGCCAGGACGGGGACGGCCAGCGCGCTCACGAGCAGCGCCGAAACCAGAATACGCTTCATGGAAAACTCCCTGTTTTCAAAAATTGTCGGGCAGGATTAGCACGCCCCGCCGGGGGCCGCGAAACGGAGAATTGTGTCGAAGTTTGGCGGAAAGCCGCCCGTCAGCGCACCGTGGCGGCCAGGGCCACGGGGCTGGAAAGCGGGCCGAAGAAATTGACCATGTCCCAGAACACCGTGGTCTCCACCCGCACCGTGTCGCCGGGGCGGATCAGCAGCGGCTGGTCGGTGGGCGTGGCCCGCTCCTCCACGGCGCCCTCCGAGCGCACATAGACGATGCTGTTTCGCGCCTGGGGCGTGAAGCCGCCCGCCAGCGCCACCGCGTTCAGCAAGGTCATGTTGTTGATGTAGCTGTACTGGCCCGGCTTCTGCACCGCGCCCACCACATAGATGGGCCGGTAGCTCATGATCTCCACATTGATGCGCGGATTGCGCAGATAATTCGGCACCAGCGCGGCGCGCAACGCCGCTTCAAGCCCGCCCTGCGTATAACCGACGGCGCGCGTCATGCCGATCAGCGGCAGGCGGATATTGCCGTTCCCATCCAGCTGGTATTCGCCCGACAGATCCTGTTCGCCGAAAATGGTCACGCGCACCTTGTCGCCCGGCCCCAGCGTGTAGCCGCCTTCGGGCTGCGCACCGGCCTGTTGCGGCGCGCCGATGCTGCTGGGCAGGGGCGCGCCATAGGCGGTCGCGCCGGCGGAATAAGGCCGCGCGGCGGCAGGCTGCATCGTCGCCGGCTGCAGCGCGGGCGGCATGGGCTGCGGCGCGGGCTGATAGGGCTGCGCATAGGCCTGTGGCTGGGACGGCGGCAGGCCCTGCACCATGCGCTGGGCGGCGGTATAGGGCGAGTTCTGCTGCGGCGGCTGCGCGGCGTAATTCTGCGGCTCGGGCATCATCTGCGGTGCGGGCTGCGGCCCATACGGCGCCGCATAGGGCTGCGCATAAGGCTGGGGCGTATAATCCTGCACCGGCGCGCCATAGGCGTTGGGCGGCGGCGGCGGCGCATAAGGATTGGCATAGGCCGGATTGGGCTGCGGCGCGTAATAGGGCTGGGGCTGCGCATATTGCTGCGCATAGGGACCAGCCGTGGGCTGCTGCTGAATCGAATAGCTGGAATTGGCGGGTGCCGACTGTGCCGAATAGAGCGGCGCCTGTGACGGCGCGGGCGTGGGCGCAGCACCTGCGCCTGCGCCATAGCCCAGCGGCGCGACATACATGCCCGGCGGCGCACCATCGCCGAAGGCGGAATAATCCTGCTGCGGGCCTTGCGCGGCCGCGCCGCTGATCGGCGTGGGCGTCGCCATGTTGACCACGGGCATGCCGTTGGATGTGACGATGGGGGCGGACCCCGGCGCGGCCTCGAAGCCACCCGCGCCTTGCGCCCAGGCAGGCGCGCCAAGCATCAGCACGCCCGCAAGCGCGAGCGCGCCCAGTGTCCCGGAAGGCAGGAAGAACCGGCTCATGCCCCAAGGATAAGAGCGCAGCCCTTACCCGATGCTTAACGAATGCTTATCCCGCAGCCTTGCGGGAACCCGGTTCCGGCCCCATATCTTCAACATGCGGATGAACGCCCCCGGCACATGGATGGCTTTGGCGATACTGGCGGCAGCGGGCAGCCCTGCCCTGGCCCAGGCCCCGCCGATCCAGCCGCTCGACCTTTCGGGGATCCAGAACCAGTACAATTCCACCGTCCAGCAGCAGAACTACAATACCCAGCTCAACACCTTCCGCGTGGAACAGGGCATTGCGCAGGACCGTATCCGCGAACTCGACCTGACCCGGCCGTTCGATCCCTTTGCGCCGCCGGGCGTCTTCCAGCCCCAGCCGCCGGGTCTTCCCGCCCTGCCCCAGCAGCGCCTGCCCCAGACGCAAGGGGGCCAGTCCCAGGCGCAAGGCAACACCGGGGCCTACCAGCCGCCGGCCCTGCCTTCCCTTTCCAGACCGGCACCGCCGCGCGACTAGCCGCGTTATAAGGGGCGATGACCCAAAAGCTCTTCGCCGTCTATCTGGGCGGGCGCGCCCCACGCGCGGCCATCGAACTGCATGACATGGTGTTCGTGACCGGCGAGCGTATCGAGGATTGCTATGGCCAGATCCTCGACCAGTGGTTCGGCACGCCCGGCCATGTCCATATCGACAGCGTGCTGGAGCTGGACATCGTGGATGGCTGGAAGATCGAGCTGAAGCGTACCCCTGCCCCACGCGCCGAGAAGCTCTACTTCGTGAATCTCGGCGCCTACAACAAGACGGATTTCACCGAACTGCACGCCATCAGTTTCCATGTCGCCGACAGTGCGCCCAAAGCCAAGGCGACGGCGCTGGCGATGAACTTCCGCAACGGCGAACGCGAGCGGCACAAGGATGATCTTCTGGCGGTGGACGACTGCATCGCCGTCACGCGCGCCAACGGCCTGCACATCCGGCTGACGCGCACCAACGCGGTCTCAACACAGGTGCCCAGCAACAGCTATCACGCCATCCCCAAGCCGATCATCGCGGCCTGGCTGGCGCGAATGCAGTAGCTACTTTTTACGCAAATCTTTAGGCGGCGGCACAAGCTTCGAGTTCGCGTATTCGAAGAACGAAAACGGATTCTCCTTTACAAATTGCCTAAGTTCAAACCGCCGTTTTGAGATATAAAATCCCAGCTTAGTCAGTTCGACACCACCTGTTGCAAGCGTACTAAGAATGGCGGGCAGCGGCATCCCCATGGCCGCAGTTGCAACCGCAGCAACACCTCCACTGGCAAGCACTTTAGAATTCACAATCGAGTTAACCGCCCCCTCTCGGGTTTCAAACCCCCACTTGGCTACTACACCTTCGTAATCTTCCTTACGCTTACAGATATCATCTTCAATAAATGACACTGGCTTACCATCGTAGTTATCAAACGCGAAGAGCCGAAGTCTGCGAAGCTTGGTTTGTGCGACGAGATCCTTTCTAAACTCGAAAATCTGATTCCATTCAGTATTCCTAACATCCACTAGGTTGACGCGCTGAAGCGCTAGCGAGAAGTCTTCAGGAGCACCTTTTTGAAGGGACGAATGCTCCTGCAAGCCTGCATCGGCTATAGGCAACCTAGTAAGTGAGAATTTTTTGACGAGCTTTTTCGTTTGCTCTCCAGCGAAATTGAGAAAATCTTCTTTTCCACCCTTATCCAGAATCTCCGATATGTGTGGCGGGAGATTTTTGAGTACATCTCGCTCCTTAAACGAAGCTATAAAAAAAGCAGCTAGCCCACCCTGAGATTTAGTGAACAAGTCATCAAAAATCTCGCTCCTCTTTAAACTAGGCGGCAGCAACTCGCTCTTCAGATACTGGATACCTGGGAACTGGCGCTTCCTAGATCGCTCATCAATTATATTGATCACCAAACCCAATGGCACTACGTGATCAAAATAAACGGCAGCTTCTTTTGTATTTTCGAGAGAGATCGCAGTCTTAAATCTCTCTTTTGACATCTTATTAAACCAGCCGGCTCTTCTTCATCGCCGCCGCAATGAAAGACGTGAACAGCGGGTGCGGCTCCAGCGGCCGCGACTTCAGCTCGGGATGGAACTGCACGCCGATGAACCAGGGATGCTCGGGGATTTCCATGATCTCCGGCAGGCGGCCATCGGGCGACCAGCCCGACACTTCCATGCCGTGCTTCTTCAGCGCCTGCGCGTAATCGGTGTTCACCTCATAGCGGTGGCGATGGCGCTCGCTGATGGTGGTGGTGCCATAGACTTCCGCCACGCGCGATCCGGGCGTCAGCGCCGCATCATAGGCGCCCAGCCGCATGGTGCCGCCCATGTCGCCATCCGCCGCGCGGCTTTCGACCTGGTTGCCCTTGACCCATTCGGTCATCAACCCGATCACGGGATGCTTGGGCTTGCCAATCTCGCTGGTGCCCGCCCCTTCCAGCCCCGCCATGTTGCGCGAGGCTTCGATGACCGCCATGTGCAGGCCGTAGCAGATGCCGAAGAACGGCACCTGGCGTTCGCGCGCGAACTTCACCGCGCCGATCTTGCCTTCGGTGCCGCGCTCGCCAAAGCCGCCGGGCACCAGGATGCCGTCAACCTTCTCCAGGAAGGCTGCGGCGTCGTCACGCTCGAAGATCTCGCTGTCGAACCATTCCAGGTGCACTTTGACGTTGTTGGCCAGTCCGCCATGGGTCAAGGCCTCGGACAAGGACTTATAACTGTCCTTGACCTGCATGTACTTGCCCACCACGGCGATGCGCACCTCGCCTTCGGGGTTCTTCACCCGGTGGATCACGTCTTCCCAGCGCGACAGGTCGGGCGGCGGCGCATTGTCCAGCCCGAAGACCCGCAGCAACTGCGTGTCCAGCCCCACCTCGTGATAGGCGACCGGCACGCGATAGATCGTGTCCAGGTCCAGCGCGGGGATCACCCGCTCGGCAGGCAGGTTGCAGAACAGGCCGATCTTGCGGCGCTCATCCTCCGGGATGGGATGCGATGACCGGCACAGCAGGATATCGGGCTGGATGCCGATGGCGCGCAATTCCTTCACGCTGTGCTGGGTCGGCTTGGTCTTCAGTTCGCCCGCCGCGTCGATGAATGGCACCAGCGTCAGATGAATGAAAGCGCTCTGGCCGCGGCCCAGGTCGTTGTGCAGCTGGCGGATGGCCTCGAAGAAGGGCAGTCCCTCGATGTCGCCCACCGTGCCGCCGATCTCGACCAGCAGGAAGTCCAGCCCGTCGGTGTCGGCCAGAACGAATTCCTTGATCATGTCGGTGACGTGCGGAATCACCTGCACGGTGCGGCCCAGATAGCCGCCCTTGCGTTCCTTCTCGATCACCTGGGAATAGA
>JAEZBK010000207.1 GCA_023427355.1 Pseudomonadota bacterium | reverse complement strand
GGCGACAAGGGCGACTGGAAGGAATGGGAAAAATCCACGCCCTATTTCGAGGCCTGCCTGCCCATCGAAGTGATGGCCGAACGGGGGCCCGAAACCCTCAGCTTCGGGCCGATGAAGCCGGTGGGTCTGCGCAATCCCCATCGCGACGAACAGCCTTACGCGGTGGTGCAGTTGCGGCAGGACAATGCGCTGGGCACGCTGTGGAACATGGTCGGCTTCCAGACCAAGCTTCGCCACGGCGAGCAGGTGCGCATCTTCCGCACCATCCCCGGGCTGGAGGCTGCGGAGTTTGCGCGCCTGGGTGGCCTGCATCGCAACACCTTCATCAATTCGCCGCGCCTGCTCGATGCGCAATTGCGCCTGAAGTCGCAAACCCATCTGCGCTTCGCCGGCCAGGTCACGGGCGTGGAAGGCTATGTCGAAAGCGCCGCCATCGGCCTTTTGGCCGGACGCTTCGCGGCGGCCGAGGCGCAAGGCCGGTTGCAGAACCCGCCCCCCGCCACCACCGCGTTCGGGGCGCTGCTGTCGCATATCACCGGGGGCGCGGACGCCCGCACCTTCCAGCCCATGAATGTGAATTTCGGGCTTTTCCCCG
This sequence comes from Pseudomonadota bacterium, assembly GCA_023427355.1. GTDB lineage: Bacteria > Pseudomonadota > Alphaproteobacteria > Micropepsales > Micropepsaceae > Rhizomicrobium. The sequence continues at coordinate 7,166 of JAEZBK010000207.1, read as the reverse complement.
ACCTTGCGCCGGGTGTGAACCCGCGCACGGGCAAGCCCATGAAGATCAAGGGCGGCGACCGCAAGCAGGCCATGGCAAACCGCGCCCTGGCCGACCTGGAGGGCTGGCTGCAGAAAACTTCGCAAACAGTCTAGCGAAACGCCGCCGGGGTTCCTACGTTTAAAATATTGGAACCCAAGAAGAAGAGCTTTGATGGATACGCCGCTTGAACTGCACTTCCACAATCTCGAACCCTCGGACGCGCTGAAGAATGCCGTCGAGGCGCATGTCGCCAAGCTCGAAAAATTCCACGATCATATCGTCAGCTGCCGCGTCTCCATCGAGATGCCCCACAAGAGCCAGAAGGTCACCGGCAACCAGCCAGACGTGCATGTGGTCATCCGCGTGCCCGGCAAGGAAATCGCCGTCACCCGCGACCTCAAGCATGGCGGCCACAAGAAGGCCGACACCGACGCCTATGCGGTGCTGGATGACGTCTTCGCCGTGGCGCTGGCGCGGCTGAAGGAACATCGCCGCATCAGCCATGGCGATGTGAAGACGCACAAAACCGAAGCTACCCCCGAACTCTAGCGCCAACTGCGTTCCTCGCTGCCGGCATCACACCGATACCGGCAGCGATATCACAGCCGTTTCTTGAACGATGCGCTCAACAGCGCCATCTGTCTGCGGTGGATGGAGACGTCTCGCATCTGGCTGAGACGGCGCAGATACACCGGCACCAGCGCAGCGGGCAAAATCGCGGGCAGCGCCTTGCGCGGGCGCGGGCCATTGCGGCACGCCAGGAAATGATCGCGGGCGCGCAGCGCCGTCTGGCGAATAATGGATGGCACCCGCGGATCGTCCTTCGCGTCGAAGAATTCTTCCGGCGTCATGTCCAGCGCCGCAAGCAGGTCTAGCGGCAGGTACAGCTTGTGGCGCTGGTTGTGGAAGGGCAACGAGCGCAGCAGGCCCGCCAGGCCATAAGCCAGCGCGGCAGGCCGCACCATCCCCGGATCGCCGCCCAGGATGGTCGCAGCGGCGCGCATCACCGCCCCGCCCGTGGCGTCCAGGTGGTCCTCCAGCGCGGCGAAATCCGCGAACCGCTCGGCGCTGGCGTCAAAGGCCCGTGCCGCGACAATCCCCTCCAGTACCGGCGGCAGCGACGGATGGGCCTCGAACAGCGCCGTCAGCCCGCGCGCCACGTCATGGTTGCGCGGCACACCCCGGGCCGCGCCCTCCACCGTCTCGCGCCACCATTCCAGCCGGATCGCCCCCAGCATGGGTTCGCGCACCGTCTCGGCGATGCGCGCCACTTCATGGTTGAAGGCATAGAGCACGAACAGGTGCGGCCGCGCCGGGGCGGGCGCGAACAGGGCGGTGAAATAGCGGTCGGGATCGGCCGCGCGCACCGAACCGGCAAGACTGTTGGCGAGGGCAAGGTCCATCAGCATCCAACGAAAAGAGCCGCCGGATCGCTCCGGCGGCTCTGCAATCCTATCAGGCCCGCATCAGATATGCATCGCCCCGACCATGCAGAACAGCATGGGCACCGACAGCATGGTGTTGACGCGGCTGAAGATCATCGCCGTCTTGCCCGCCGCCGCCTTCTGGTCGGCGGTCAGGTCGGCGAACTTGCCGCCGATGTTCAGCGCGCGCTGCTGGTTGGGCCAGATCACGAACCAGACATTGAAGCCCATGATCAGGCCCAGATACATGCCGATGCCGATGATCGAGGCGGCGACGTTCACGCCCTCGCCCATCATGCCCAGCGTGAAGGCATCGGCGAAGCTGTAGCTGGAGCTGTGCAGCGCCAGGACCAGGCCCAGGATGATGGTGGCCAGCGCCGCCCAGCGGAACCAGAACAGGGCTTGGGGCGCGATATAGCCGGTAACGCCGCCCTTCAGCTCGGCGGGCACCTTGGGCATGGTCGGGATCTGCACGAAGTTGAAATAATAGAGCAGGCCGATCCACATCACGCCCGCGATGACATGCAGCCAGCGCGTGACGAAATTCCAGAAGGCAGCATCCAGGCTGCCATGGAGGCAGCCCACATAGACCGCCACGACACCGATGGCGAGCACGAAGCCCGCGATGACCACATTGCGCAGATTGCCGAAAAACGCCGCCATGGATTCCCCCCTCCAGATTCGGAAACGGGGGGAACTCTAACCCAAAGTTCCAGGTCTGTCGCCCAGCGTTACAGCACCAGCTTGCGCGGCTTGGCGATGTTCAGCCAGGTCACCACGATCAGGCGCGTGACCGACACCGCCGTGAAGAACGAGGTGAGGATGCCCAGGCCCAGCGCCACGGCAAAGCCGCGAATGGGGCCGGACCCCAGCTCGAACAGGATCAGGGCGGCGATCAGGTGGGTGGCGTTGGCATCCATGATGGTGGCCCGGGCGCGGTAGAAGCCCTGGTCAATGGAGGCCAGAAGCCCGCGGCCATTGCGCAATTCCTCGCGAATGCGCTCGAAGATCAGCACATTGGCGTCGATCGCCATGCCCAGCGTCAGCACGATGCCCGCGATGCCCGGCAGGGTCAGGGTGGCCAGCGGCGTCAGGGTGGCGACCAGAAGGATCAGGTTCAGCGTCAGCGCGATATTGGCGAAGACGCCGAACAGGCCATAGCGCAGGAACATGAAGATCAGCACGAGCGCCAGGCCGGTGATGGTGGCGTAGATGCCCGCGCGCACCGAGTCCGCGCCCAGTTCGGCGCCGACGGTGCGTTCCTCGATCACATGCAGCGGCGCGGGCAGCGCACCGGCGCGCAGCAGCACCGCCAGGTTGTTGGCGGTCTGGGCCGTGAAGCTGCCGCTGATCTGGGCCGCACCGCCCAGGATGGGCTCGTTGAAGGACGGCCAGGACACGATCTGCTTGTCCAGCACGATGGCGAAGCGGCGCCCGACATTGGCGCGCGACAGGTCCGCCATCTGGCGGCTGCCCACGCTGTCGAAGCGGGTGTTGACCACGGGCTGGCCATTGCGCTGGTCGAAGCCGACACTGGCATCCACCAGCCGGTCGCCGGCGATGGCGACGCGGCGCTGCACCACCACGCGGGCGCCGCCCGCCTGTCCGGCCACGGGCATTTCCGGCAGCACTTCCGTGCCGATGGGCGCCCGGAAGGACGGATTGCTCATCAGTTCCTGGGTGGACGCCTCATCCACCATCTGGAACGTCATCTGGGCGGTCTTGCCCAGGATTTCCTTCAGCTGCGCGGGGTCCTGCAGGCCCGGCACCTCGACCACGATGCGGTCGGGCAATTGCGGGGTGATCGAAGGCTCGCGCGTGCCCAGTTCGTCGATGCGGCGGCGGACCACTTCGACCGACTGCTGCAACACCTGCTGGCGCGTCTGGTCGGTATAGGCCTGGGTCGGGCGCATCACGATGCGGCCGTTGCCCATCTCCTGCATCGCGTAATTGCGCTGTCCCGGCACCAGCGAAACCGCCAGCGTGGGATTGATGTCGGTGATGAGCTGCCGGGCCTGGGCGTAGCGGCCCGTGTCGTTGATGGTGACGCGCACCTCGTTGCCCGCGCGCTCCAGCCCGCTGATCCCGATCCCGGCCCGGCGCAGCGCCGCGCCGATATCATTCATGAAGGACTCGGCCCGGTCGCGCTGCACCGCCGGCAGGTCCACTTCCAGGAGCAGGTACGAACCGCCCTGCAGGTCCAGGCCCAGCGTCACGGCCTGGTTGGGCAGCCAGGTCGGCAGGCGGTTGCGGACATGCTCTGGCAGCGCATTGGGCAGCGCCACCAGAAAGCCCACCGCCAGGATCAGGAGGGTGGTGTAGCGCCACCAGGCGGGGATCTGCAGCACCGGATCAGGCCTTGGCGGCTGCGTCCGCCTTGGTGCGGACGTCGGTGATGGCGGTCTTGGCGAAGCGGACTTCGACGTTGTCGGCGATTTCCACCAGGATATCGGGATCGGCTTCGGCGGCCGTCTTGGCGACCTTGCCCAGGATGCCCCCGGCCGTCACCACCATGTCGCCCCGCTTCAGGGCGGCGATCATGGTCTTCAACTGCTTGGCGCGCTGGCTTTGCGGACGCCAGACCAGGAAGTAGAAGATCGCGAACATCGCGACCAGCGGCAGGAACATGGAAAGGGTAGGGTCGTTCATGGCTGTTATTCTTCCGGGAAGGCTGGCGCTGGGCGCAATCGGCGGCGACTATAGCGACGGTATCTCGGTTTGCAACCGCGTGAAATCAAGGGGTTAGGAATGGATTCGGCCGAAAAATCCGGCGGTGTGGACGCTTCCACACAGCTGCTGGCGCGCATCGCCTCGGCGCTGGAGCGGCTGTCCCCACCCCCGGTTGCGGATTTCGACGCGGGCGCTTACGGCGATGCCTATGTCTGGGAGCCCGCCAGCGGCGGCCTCCTGGCCGTGCCGCAGGTCGCGCGCGTGCCGCTGTCGCTGCTCAAGGGCATCGATCACCAGCGCGACATGCTGGCCGCCAACACGGCCCGCTTCGCCGACGGCCTGCCCGCCAACAACGCCCTGCTCTGGGGCGCGCGCGGCACGGGAAAGAGCTCGCTGATCAAGGCCGTCCATGCCGAGATCATCCACACCCGCACCGCCAAGCTGGTGCTGGTCGAAGTCCATCGCGAGGATATCGCCACCCTGCCCCAGCTCCTGCGCATCCTGCGCGGCAGCGACCGGCGCTTCCTGCTCTATTGCGACGACCTTTCCTTCGACAAGGACGACACCAGCTACAAGTCGCTCAAGGCCGCGCTGGAAGGCGGCCTCGAAGGCCGGCCCGACAATGTGATTTTCTATGCCTCGTCCAACCGCCGCCACCTGATGCCGCGCGACCTGCTCGACAATGACCGCGGCAGCGCCATCAATCCGGGCGAGGCGGTGGAGGAAAAAGTCTCCCTGTCAGACCGCTTCGGCCTGTGGCTGGGCTTCCACAATGTGAACCAGGACGATTACCTGGCGATGGTGAACGGCTATGCCGCCCATTACGGCCTGAAGATCGCGCCCGAGGATTTGCGCGCCCGGGCCCTGACCTGGGCGATCACGCGCGGCTCACGTTCCGGCCGTGTCGCCTGGCAGTTCATTCAAGACCTTGCCGGTGAGTTGGGCCAGACATTGGCCTGACCTCAAGGGCATCTCCTCTGGGTCATGGCCCGCGCGTGCGGGCACCCAGGCCGAAGCATGTGCCCAGTCACCGAAGAATCACGCCCCGGCGCGACCCGACAGGTAACGCTGCGGATCGACTGGCGTCGTGCCGTTGCGAATCTCGAAATGCAGTTGCGGCGTGGGCACGTCGCCCGTGCTGCCGACATAGCCAATCACCTGGCCCTTGGCGACGTAATCGCCCTGCGCCACCAGCAGGCGGTCGGCATGGGCATAGGCCGTAACATAGCCGTTGGGGTGGCGGATCAGCAGCAGGTTGCCATAGCCGTTCAGCGCGCCCGAATAATTCACCGTGCCGCTCGCGGCGGCGCGGATGGCGGTGTTGTGGCGCGCGGCGATATTGATGCCGTCATTGCGCTCGCCATTGCGCGCGGTGCCGAAGCCGGAAATCACTTCGCCGCTGACCGGCCAAGCGAAGCTGGCATTGCCGGTGACCGGCGCGGGCGCGACCGGACGATAGGATGCCTGCTGCGGGCGCGGGTTGGAGGCCACGCCATAGGCGGGACGCGGCGTGGGCACAGGCGGCGCGGAAATCACTTCGCCCGGATCCTGATAGACATAGACGCGCGGGCCGCTGGCGCTGGTGTTTTTCGGGGCGGCGGCGGTGCGCACCGGCGCCTTGCGGTTCGACAGCCTGTCATTCACATCCCAGGACAGATGCGTTTCCGGTGTCGAGCTGCATGCGGCCAGCAGGGGAAGAAAAGCCAGCGCGGCGAATGCCAGAAGAATGGTGCGGTTCATCTTTCATGCCTTCTGCACGAATGTCTCGAAACGGATCATCCGCTGCAAAAGTGAAAGTCTGCTTAACCATGAAGGGCACGAAAGTTAAGGAAACCTTTCGCGCGAGCCCGGCCTCGCCGGTCGCCGGGCGACTATCTGCTGGGCACCAGATTCAGGGAGGGGGCAGGTGTCGCAACAAGGCGTCTGCTCCATCAGCAGACCCGAGTTGCGACGAATGGAGGTTCAAAGAGAAATGGACCCCAGCTTCTTTTGCATGTCCATGAGCACCGCATGTTCGGTCAGGTTCAGGTGCAGGGGCGTTACCGCAATCTTGCCCGCATGCACCGCGCCCAGATCGGTTTCCAGCGGCGGCACGGCCTCGCGGCGGCGCAGGCCGATCCAGTAATAGGCGCGCTCGCGCACATCCATGCGCTGCACGATCTCGGTGGATTGCAGGTCGTAATGGCCCTGCGGCACCAGCGCCGTGCCGGTCACGGCGCTGGCCGGCACGCCGGGAAAATTGATGTTCATCAGAACGCCCTTGGGCCAGCCCATCTGGACCAGCGCGCGCACCACGGCAGGGCCATGCACCTCGCCCGCACTGAGGTCCATGTCGCCGCGCCCGCCTTCGCCCGGCGACTGGCTGAGCGCGATGGACGGGATCCCCAGCGCACAGCCTTCCATCGCCCCGGCCACGGTGCCGGAATAGGTGATGTCGTCGGCCAGATTCGAGCCCATGTTCACGCCCGACAGCACAAGTGTCGGCGGTTCATGCTCCAGGATCGAAAGCGCCGCCATCATCACGCAGTCGGTCGGCGTGCCCGACACGGCAAAGCGCCGCTCGCCCACCTTGCGCAACCGCAACGGCGCGGCCAGCGTCAGCGAATGGGACGCACCGGACTGCTCATTCTCCGGCGCCACCACCCACACATCGTCCGACAGGGCGCGGGCGATGCTTTCGGCCACGGCCAGGCCGGGCGCATGGATGCCATCGTCGTTGGTGACGAGAATTCGGTGCTTCGTGGACATGAATTGGGTTTCGCATGGGGGGCGGTTTTTCACAAGCCGCGACCTTCGTTTATAAGGCCATTATGAAGCTGTTGTTCATCGCCCCTTCCGGCCTGCAATTCACGGCGCAGACGCCGGAACATGCGCCCCTGGGCGGCACCGAGTCCTGTGCCGCCTGGCTCACGCGCCATCTGGTGGCGCGCGGCCATGATGTCACGCTGGTGGCCGACCTGCCGCCGGGCACGCCGCCCATGGTGGCGGGCGTGCGCCATGTGGCTTTCGCGGATACGAGCGAGGAATTCTTCACCGCGGGCGACTTCGATG
>JAEZBK010000184.1 GCA_023427355.1 Pseudomonadota bacterium | reverse complement strand
AGCCCGAGGTCACGCGCGATCGCGCGCACATAGGTGCCCTTGCCGCATTCCGCCTCGAAAACCGTGGTCTCGCCCTCATGGGATGCGATCACGAGGGAATCGATCTCGACCGGACGCGCCGCGAGATTCACCTCCTCGCCGTCGCGGGCGAGGTCGTAGGCCCGCTCGCCGGCGATCTTGATCGCCGAGTACTTCGGCGGCACCTGCTCGATCCGCCCGGTGAAGCGCGGCAGCAGCGCCTCGATCGCGTCCCGCTCCGGGCGCAGCTCGGAGGTGGCGACGACCGCGCCCTCGGTGTCGTCGGTCTCCGTCTGGCTGCCCCAGGCCACGGTGAAGCGGTAGGCCTTGCGGCCGTCCATCACGAACGGGACCGTCTTGGTCGCCTCGCCCAGCGCAATCGGCAGGATCCCTGAGGCCAGCGGATCGAGCGTTCCGGCATGGCCGGCCTTCTTCGCGGAGAACGCGCGCTTGACCACGCTGACGGCGTGGGTCGACGTCATGCCGACGGGCTTGTCGAGCACGACCCAGCCGTGCACGGGATTACCTTTTTTACGCCTGCCCATCAGTCTTCTTTGTTTTCTTCTTCGCCGTCATCGGCGTGCAGATCGCGCTGCACTTCGGGCGAGCGCAGAATGGTGTCTATCTTCAGGGCTTCGGCGAAGGAATTGTCCTCGACAAAGCGCAGGTCGGGCGTGAACTTCATGGTCAGGTGGCGGCCCATCTCGCCGCGCAGGAAACCCTTGTGCCGGTTCAGCGCCTGGATCACCGCATCGGCATTGCCGCCGCCCAGCGGCTCGCAATAGACCGTGGCATAGCGCATGTCGGGCGAAGGCTTGACCTGGGTGATGGTGACGGAGATGCCGTCCAGGTCGGGATCGCGAATTTCATTGCGAAACAGGATGTCGGCCAGCGCGTGACGCAGCGCCTCGCCCACGCGCAACTGGCGCTGCGTCGGCCCGGTGGCGCCGCCGCGGGCATTGTCATGCCGTCCCGGCCGGCGGCCACCGCCGCGCGATGCGCCGCCCGAACCCCTGCCCTGTCTCATGCATCCCTCTCATAGCCATGGCGCGCCACCCAGGGCGCCAGCACCGGCAGCACGCCGGCCATCTGTGTTGCATAGCGCCGCCACTGCCCCAGCCCGTCGCGCGACAGGCCGCGCGCGACCTGTGCGCCGCTGGGCGTGTGGATGGCGCTGGTGCGCGCACGCGCGGCGAAGCCCTGCATCTCTTCGCGCCAGTCGAGCCCCAGAAAGGCGCACAGGCGGCGCGTCTGGCCGTCGAAATCGGTCACCAGATCCTCGTGCCGGACATCGGCCATCTCCAGTCCCAGCAGCCCGCGGTAAATGTCCGCCAGCCGCATCACCGCATCATAATAGGCCGCCGCGCCTTCCAGGCTGGTCAATTCGAGCATCTGCCGCGTCATGACGAAACGGCGGCGGAAGCCCGACAGTACCACATCGCGCGGATCGCGCAGGGCGAAGAGGATTTTCGCGTCCGGAAACAGCCGGGCGATCAGCGGCAGCACCACCGTGTTGAGCGGCATCTTGTCGAGGAAGACGGGCGCATCGGTGCGATGACCGAACTGGCGCACCACCGCCCAATAGGCCTGGCGATAACCATCCAGCTCCGCCTCGCTCGCCTGCGCCAGCCGCTCCAGCCCGCCATCGGCGCCGAAAAAATCGCGAATGCCGGCGAGCAGCGTGTCACGCTCCTCCATCGCCTCGACATCCGCGTGGGCGGCCAGAACCTGCTCCAGCAGCGTGGTGCCTGAGCGGGGAAAACCGACCAGGAAGACATGGGTCTGCCGCGGCGGCGCGGCGGATCTGCGCGCGCGCCAGGATGCCGGGTCGGCCGTAGTGAAATAGGCCGCAAGACGCCTTGCCCGCGCCAGCGCGCTTTCGCCCGCCATATTGGGCGCGAACTGGCTGCGCATGCCGTCCTTGGCCGCCGTATATTGCGCGAAGGCTTCGGCCACGCGATCGACCCCGTCGAGCACATCGCCCAGCACGCTTTGGGCAAAGGCGCGGTTGGCCGCAGAAAGAGTGGGATCGGCCAGGAGTTTGCGCAGCCGCGCTTCGGCTGCCGCATGCTGCCCTTCGGCCAGCTCGGTCGCGGCCAGGACGATCTGCGCATCCTGCAGGCCGGGATCCAGCGCCAGCGCCTTTTGCGCATGCGCGCGGGCGGCGGCGGTATCGCCCCGGCCATTGGCCAGGGTGGCGGCCCAGGACAGGGCATGGATGTGCTGCGGCGCCAGCGCGATTACGCGCGCCAGTTCCGCCTCGACCTTGTCCAGTTCGAATAGCTGGTCATGCGCCTGCGCCTTGGCGAAATGCAAGGGCACCAGGCCGGGATGGCTTTGCATGCCTTCTTCCAGCAGGGCGATGGCTTCGCGCGGGCGCTGCGCATCCGTCATCACCTGCGCCATCACGCAAAGGGCATCGGGACTTTGCGGATCGGCGGCGCGGGCACGCACCGCCAGCGCCTGCGCCCGGACCGGATCGCCCGCGCGCAGGCGGTGATGGGCGGCCATGACCAGCAATTGCGGATGTTCATGGCCTTGCGCACAGGCCTGGTCGGCCAGCGCCAGCGCCCGTGCGCTGTCGCCCGCGCGCAAGGCGGCGCCGACGTCCTGAAGATAGAGCGGCAACTGCCCGGCGGCGGACATGCGCTATCGTCCCGATCCGCGCGTCAGAGCGCGCGCTGGATGGTCTCGACGTCGAAGCATTCGATGACGTCGCCCTTCTGCAGATCGTGGTAGCCCGTGAAGCCCATGCCGCATTCCTGGCCGGTCTGCACTTCCTTCACCTCGTCCTTGAAGCGCTTGAGCGTGGACAGCTCGCCTTCGTGGATGACGACATTGTCGCGGATCAGACGCACCTTGGAGCCGCGGCGCACCACGCCCTCAGTGACCTTGCAGCCCGCGACCTTGCCGACCTTGGTGATGTTGAACACTTCCAGGATCTCGGCATTGCCCAGGAACTTTTCGCGCACTTCGGGCGTCAGCATGCCCGACAGCACCGCCTTCACGTCATCCACCAGGTTGTAGATGATGTTGTAGTAGCGGATTTCCAGGCCGTCGCGCTTGGCGCGTTCGCGCGCCTGGGCGTTGGCGCGGACATTGAAGCCGATCACCGCGGCACCTGAAGCATGGGCCAGCACGACATCGCTTTCGGTGATGCCGCCCACGCCGGCCTGCAGCACCTGCACGCCGACTTCGTCGGTTTCCAGCTTGGCCAGCGCACCCTGGATGGCTTCGGCAGACCCCTGCACGTCGGCCTTGAGCACGATGGGCAGCAGCTTGCGCTCGCCCACTTCGCGGGTCTTGAGCAACTGGTCCAGTGTCTGGCGCGAATTGCTGGCCTGGCGCGATTCCCGGCGCTTGCGGGCGCGATATTCCGCCACTTCGCGGGCGCGCGCTTCGTTTTCGACCACGACCATTTCGTCGCCGGCATCGGGCGCCGCCGACAGGCCCAGCACCTCGATGGGAACCGAAGGACCGGCCCACTTCACGGATTCGCCGCGCTCATTGGCCAGGAGCCGCACGCGGCCCCATTCGGCGCCCGCCACGACGATATCGCCGACGCGCAGGGTGCCGCGCTGCACCAGCACGGTGGCGACCGGGCCGCGGCCCGTGTCCAGCGAGGACTCGATGACGGTACCCGTCGCGCGGCCTTCGGCCACGGCGCGCAGCTCCAGCAC
>JAEZBK010000183.1 GCA_023427355.1 Pseudomonadota bacterium | reverse complement strand
GCCCAACGCCTATACCGCCAGCTTCTATGGCGTCGAAGGCACGGTGAATTTGCGCGGCACGCTGGCGGAAAATTATTTCCGCGGGTTCCGGCGCGCCGAAAACCGCGGAACCTATGCCACGCCGCTGCAAGGCCAGATCACCATCCTGCGCGGCCCCCCCACGCCCGTGATGGGTGCGGGAAAGATCGGCGGGCTGGTGGATTTCGCCCCGGCCGTGGTCAACGAGAACCGCGTCACGCTCACCTATGGCGCCTATGAAAAGCGCAACCTGATGCTGCAGGCGGTCACACCCATCGCATTGGGCAGCGCCCAGGGCCGTATCAGCCTGCGCGCCGAAGCCGATGACAGCTACAGCTTCTATCGCGGCCTGCATCCGCGCCGCCAAAGCCTGTCGCTCAGCGCCGACCTGGCGTCAGGCCCCTGGTCGCTGTCGGGCGATTACCTGTTCCATCATTCGGAAGGCGAGGTGCAGACACCCGGCTGGAACCGCCTGACCCAGTCCCTGATCGACACGGGCGCCTACATCACCGGCCGCAACACGTCCTTGCGCGATGCCGATGGCAATGGCCGCCTGACGCTCGATGAGCTGGGCGGCAATCCCTATGCCTTCGATCCCGGCTTCTCGCCGCTGGCGATACCGGGCGGCACGACGCCTTCCCATCGCCTTGACACCGGCCTGGGCGCCACGCGCCTGTCCCGCCGCACCGTGCACGTCTCCGACCAGGACTTCTCCCGCACCGACACCCATACCGGCTTCCTGGAAATGCGCCGCGACCTGGAAACGGGCGATGCGCTGCGCCTGCAACTCTTCGCCGACGCGATGGGCAATGACCGTTTCGTCTCCTATGGCTTTCCCGCTTCGGTGATGGCGCGCATCGGCGAGGCCCGCCTCCGCTATGATTTCGACCGCGCCTTTGGCGGCCTCGAAGCCCGCACCGTTCTGGGCGCGTCCTGGCGCTACACCAGCGCGCGCGACCGCCAGAGCTTCAACAGCGGCATCATCGCACTGGACCGGCGCGATATCTCGGTGGGCGCCCAGCCCAACGACATTTTCGACAGCCCGTTCCGCGCCGATCCGCCCGGCGCCATCGGCCTGGCCTGGGAAAGCGATCTGTCCAGCACCATCAACAATGCCGGTCTCTTCGCCTATTCCGATCTGGGCCATGGCCCGCTGCACCTGCTGCTGGGCGGGCGTTACGATCATTTCGCCGTGCGCAGCCGCGAGGCGGGCGTGCTGGCTTATGCGCCTCCTGCGGGCCGCAACAGCGGCGGGCGCTTCTCCTGGTCGGCCAGTCTTTCCTGGCAGGATGACAGCGGCTTCACGCCCTATTTCACCTATGCCCGCGCGAATGCGCTCGAAGGCGGGCAGGCGGGCGAGGTGCCCACCAGCCTGCTCATCAATGGCGGCTGGCTCTCGACCTCGACGCTGGAAGAGGCGGGGGTGAAATATGCCGGCGATGGCCTGGAGGCCGGCCTGTCGCTCTATCGCCAGCATCGCACGCAGCTCAATGTGGTGGGCGCGATCAGCGTCACCGGCACGCGCGGCGAGGGCGTGGAGCTGGATCTGCGCTGGCTCGTCACCGATCGCCTCAGCGCCACGCTGGCCGCCGGGCTGCAGCACACCTTCATCGCAGGCCCCGATCGCAGCTTTGCCTATGTGCCCGCGCGCAGCCTGGGCGTGTCGCCCCAGGACGGTTTCGGCGGTTCCTATCTCGTCTATGACTTCTCGGCGCTCAAAGGCCCCGGCGATTATGACAATGCGCTGATGCCCCATGCTGTCATCAGTCCCGCCCTGGCGTGGAGCGGCGATGGCTGGGGCGCGACGCTGGCGGCGACCTATGTGGGCCAGACCCGCCAGACCGTGCCCGATCCGATCACCTATCCGTCCTATGTGACACTCAATGCCTCGGCCTTTGTCCGTTTCGGGGCGTGGGAGGCCGCGCTCAATCTCGACAATGCACTGGACGCGCGCTTCTTCACGCCCGACGCCGACATCTACGCCAACCTGGGCGCGCTGCCGGGCATGGGCCGCCGCTGGAGAATCTCCCTCTCGCGCAATTTCTGAGATTCACCCACATATCCGGGTGCATCGAAACACCGCGTTTGCTGGCGCGCGCCCACCGCCGGGGCTAGATTTCCCCGGCACGGGAGCGCCCCATCATGAACCCCAAATTCAAACCCTTCCTGATCGGCGGCCTTGGCCTGGGCGCACTGGCGCTCGCGGCGGTGGGCGGGCTCTACCTCACCGGCAAGACGCCCCCCGGCGGCGGGGTGATGGACCGCATCACCTCCTCCTTCCAGGCCGCCACGGGCGCCGCGCCCGCCGTCCCGTCCGAATTCGCCTTCCGCCGGCTTGAGATCGACACCAGCAAGGCCCAGGCCGAAGCCTGCCTGGTCTTCACCCGCCGCCTCGATGCCACCGGCAAGACCAACTACCAGGACTATCTGGCGATCGATCCGGCCACCAAGGTCGCCGCGCGGGTGGTGGACGACCGGCTCTGCCTGGCGGGCCTGGCCTTCGACAAGACCTACAACGTCACCCTCAAGGCGGGCCTGCCCGACGCCGCCGCGGCGAAGCTGCCCGGCGACGAAACGGTGCCGGTCGAACTGCGCGACAAGCCCGCCCTGGTGCGCTTCAATGGCGGCATCATCCTGCCGCGCGAGAATGCGTCGGGCGTTCCCATCAGCACCATCAATGTCGACAGCCTGGCGATCCGCGTCATCCGCGTCGGCGACCGCCTGCTGGCGCAGCTCCAGAACGACACGCTGGACCAGACCAGCCTGTGGAACTGGGATGCGCGCCAGCTGGAGCAGAACCAGGGCGCACTGGTCTGGCAGGGCACCATGGCGGTGCAGAACGTCAAGAACGACAATGTCGTCACCAACATCCCCATCCGCGAGATGCTCAAGGGCCGTGCCCCCGGCGCCTATGTGCTGGTGGCGCAGGATGCCGCCAAGGCCACCACCGATCCCAACGACTATGGCACGCAGATGGCGGCGCAATGGGTGATCGATTCCGACATCGCCCTCACCAGCTTCCAGGGCGCCAACGCCGCCAATGGCAACCAGGGGCCGGGCCTGTCGGTCTTCGCCCGCTCCTACAATGACGCCCGTCCCCTGTCGGGCGTGCGCCTGACGCTGGTGGCGCGCAACAACACTGTGCTGGGCACGGCCACCACCGGCAGCGATGGCCGCGCCGATTTCGCCGCCGGACTGTTCCGCGCCACGGGCGGCGACGAGCCGGTGGTGGTGATGGCCTATGGCGCGGCCAACGATTTCAACCTGCTCGACCTGCGCCGCTCGGCCTTCGACCTGACCGATCGCGGCGTGGGTGGCCGCACCGCGCCCGGACCCTCCGACGCCTTCCTCTATACCGAGCGCGGCGTCTATCGCCCGGGCGAGACGGTGCAGATGACCGCCATGCTGCGCGACCGCACCGGCGCCGCGCTCACCGCGCCGCTCACCCTGGTGGCCCAGCGCCCCGATGGCGTCGAGGCTGGCCGCACCACCATCGCGGGCGATCGCCTGCAGGCCGGCGCCACCGCCTGGATGCTCAACCTGTCGAACTCCGCGCCGCATGGCCGCTGGCAGGTCTCGGCCTATGTGGACCCCAAGGCCCCCGCCATCGGCCGCGTGCAGTTCGACGTCGCCGATTTCGTCCCCCAGCGCCTGAATGTCGAACTCACCGCCCTGACACCCACCGTTGCGCCGGGCGGCGCGTTCCAGCTGCGGGCCCAGGCGCGTTTTCTCTATGGCCCGCCCGCCACCGGCCTCACCGGGGATGGCGAGGCGCGCATCCTGGCCGACCCGCGTCCCTTCGCGCAGTGGAATGGCTGGCAGTTTGGCCGCGTGGACGACAAGTTCGCCGAAACGCGGCTCGACCTCGCCGTGCCGCCCACCGATGCGCAAGGCGTCTCGCGCATCGCCGCCAACACCGGCGCGCTGGCGGACACCACCCTGCCGCTGAAGATTTCCGCCCGCATTTCCATCCATGAGCCGGGCGGGCGCACCACCGACCGCGCGCTCGACATTCCCGTCCGTTCGGAGCGTCCGCTCATCGGCATTCGCCCCGATTTCACCGGCGGATCGGTCGCGGAAAATGCCCGCGCCGGTTTCCAGGTCATCGCGGTCGATGGCGCGGGCGCGCGCATCGCGCTGAACGGCGCCACCATTTCCTGGATTCGCGAAGACACGTCCTATCAATGGTACCAGGCCGAAGGCGAATGGCGGTACCAGGCGCGCGTGCGCGAACGGCTGATCACCTCGTCGTCGCTCAACATTGCCGCCAATGCGCCCGCGCGCGCGGCGCAGCAGCTTCCCTACGGCACCTATCGCGTCACCGTCACCGACAAGTCCGGCGCGGCTTCCTCCTTCCGCTTCTATTCCGGCTGGGCCGCCTCCAGCGAGGGCGACCGGCCCGATCGCATCCCGGTGGCGGGCGACAAGCCCGCCTATGCGCCGGGCAGCGTGGCGAAGGTGCGCATCCAGCCATCGGCGGCAGGCCGCGCGCTGGTGGTGGTGGCGGGCGACCGCATCTTCTCCTCCAAGGTGATCGAAGCTCCCGCGGCGGGCGTGACGGTGGATATTCCCGTCTCCGCCGAATGGGGCGCGGGCGCCTATGTGCTGGTGACGCATTACCGTCCGCTCTCCGCCGTCACGGGGCGCGAGCCGGTGCGCGCCATCGGCGTGGCCTGGCTGGGCGTGGACAACAGCCCGCGCACGCTCGATGTCGCGCTGGGCACGCCGGAACGCGTGCGCCCGCGCGGCCGCGTGACGGTGCCGGTCAAGGTCACGGGCCTGCGCCGCAACGAGGAAGCCTTCGTCACGGTCGCGGCGGTGGATGAAGGCATCCTGCAACTGACCGATTTCAAGTCGCCCGACGCGGTGGCGCATTATTTCGGCAAGCGCCGCCTGGGCGTGAACATGCGCGACGATTATGGCCGCCTCATCCGGCCCGAACGCGCCCCCACCGGCGCGATCCGCCAGGGCGGCGACGCGCTGGGCGGGCGCGGCCTTGCCGTGGTGCCCATCAAGAGCGTGGCGCTCTTCTCCGGCGTGGTGAAGCTGTCGGGCGGCGCGGCCACCATTGCGCTCGACATTCCCGACTTCAATGGCGCGCTGCGCCTGATGGCCGTGGCCTGGAGCAGCGACAAGCTGGGCAACGCGCAAAAGATGCTGACCGTGCGCGATCCGGTGGTGGCCGATCTGGTGCTGCCGCGCTTCCTGGCGCCCGGCGATTCCGCGCAGGTCGGGCTCAATCTCGACAATGTCGAAGGCGTGGCGGGCAATTATACCGCGCGGCTGACGACGCGCGGCCCGCTGGCGGCCGCCACCAGCACCGTCACCCGCACGCTGGCGCGCGGCCAGCGCGTGCTGGCGGCCATGACGCTGAACGGCACCGGGCTGGGCGTGGGCAGCGTGATGCTGGAAGTCACCGGTCCTGGCGGCTTCAAGGTGGTGCGCAACTGGCCCATCGAAGTGCGTTCGCCCCAGCGCGAGATCACGCGCGAGGAGCAGCAGCCCCTGGCCGCCGGCGCAAGCTGGACGGCCAACCGCGCGCTGATCACCGGCCTGGTTCCGGCCAGCGCCACGGTCACGCTCACAGCCTCGGCGACGGCGGGCTATGCCAATGTCGCCGGTCTGCTGAAATGGCTCGACAAATATCCCTATGGCTGCATCGAGCAGACCGCCAGCCGCGCCATGCCGCTGCTCGACTTCAACGAACTGGCCGACTTGGCGGGCCTGCCGCGCGATGCCGCGCTGCGCGCCCGCCTGCAAGAGGCGATCGACCTGATGCTCGACATGCAGAACACCGATGGCGATTTCGGCATGTGGCGCGCGGGCAGCGAGTCCGATTCCTTCGTCTCGGTCTATGCGCTGGATTTCCTCCATGCCGCCAAGCGCAGGAATTATGTCGTGCCCGATGATGCCCTGCGCCGCGGCGGCGAATGGCTGCGCGGCATGGCCTC
This sequence comes from Pseudomonadota bacterium, assembly GCA_023427355.1. GTDB lineage: Bacteria > Pseudomonadota > Alphaproteobacteria > Micropepsales > Micropepsaceae > Rhizomicrobium. The sequence continues at coordinate 125 of JAEZBK010000183.1, read as the reverse complement.
GGCGGAAGGCCAGCCGCCCTTGGCGCGCGCCTATGCCTTTTATGTTCTGGCGCGCGAAGGCCAGGCCAATCTCTCCGACCTGCGCTATTTCAGCGATACCAGGATGTCGGCCATGACCTCGGGCC
>JAEZBK010000120.1 GCA_023427355.1 Pseudomonadota bacterium | reverse complement strand
CGGGGCCCCGGCGCCCCCCACGGCCGCCACCGGGACCACCGGCGCTGGGCGGGCCGCCCTGGAAGCAGGTGAAGTCGGGACGGTCATTCCAGGACGACGGGCCACACAGGCGGATCTTCGCCTTGATGGTGGCGTCATGGACGATGTTGATCGCGCGTTCATAGTCCGGGTCGCCCTGACCGAAGCCGGTGAAGTTGCCCAGGTCGGCCGAGGCCGCGAACAGCGCGGTCACGCCCGGCACCTTGGCGATGGCGTCGGCATTGGCCAGACCGTCCAGCGTCTCGATCATCAGGATGAGGGTGAAGTTGTCGTTGTAGGTCTGGCGATAGCCACCCGTGGCCATGCCCCACCACACCGGCTGGCCGGCGACGTTGCCGCCCGAGGAGCGGCGGCCCATCGGCGGGAAGTAGGCCCACTTCACGGCGTCACGCGCTTCGGCGGCGTCGTCAATGGTCGGAACCGAGATCACCATCGCGCCCATGTCGGTGGCGTGCTGGATGTCCATTTCCGTGGTCTGGGAAATGCGCGCGCCGGCCATGGCGTTGGACTTGGAGGCCGGATTGACGTGGCGGCTGCCGGGGCAGGTGTTCCACATCTCGGCGACATTCTGCCAGGTGCCCGGCGAATGCTGCATTTCGGTCCAGATGAAGTCATAGACCGGGTTGGCGGCCTGGGTGCAATACTGCTCCGGCGTGGCCGAACCGCTGACGGTGGCGCTGTAGACCTTTTCGCCGGCCAGCATCTTGCGCTTCACCGGGCTCCAGATCGCGGCATTGGCCGGCTTGTCATAGCGCGGGCCATATTTCCACGTGTTGGCGTTGAAGCGGCCCGTGTTGACCGCACCGGCCGGGGCCTTGTTGATGGCGCCCGAATCCACGCCGCGCGGCGCGGCCAGCGGGAAGCCATTGGTCGGGCCCTGCACGCCGTCACCGGCCGTGCCGATGCCCTGCACCTGTCCACTGCCACCGCTCACTTGCGCCAGGGCGACACCCGCCACCACCGGCACGGCGACGCACATGGCGGCCGCCAGATAACGCAATTTCATATTTCATTCCTCCCCTATGCGCGCCCAACGAAAGGCGGGGCGTCACAAGCGTGGGAAATCTGTCAGCGATGGAGGGAAATGACAACGCAAAGCATTGCAGAAAGCGGACCAAAGGACCGCAAAACCCCATGAAATTGTATCAATCTGTGCAGGCGAAACTCTGTTGCGCCGCAACATGGCGCGGCGTTGGGCACGCTTGCGGGGACGCGGCGCTGCCCTTAAACGAGACGGCCAAGTTTATCCGCGTGCCATGCTCGAAATCAGCACCCTGACCAAGCGTTTTGACGCCGTGACCGCCGTGGACGGCCTGACGCTGACCGTGCGGCCGGGCGAAGTGCTGGGCTTCCTGGGCCCCAATGGCGCGGGCAAGACCACCACCATGAAGATGGTGACGGGATATCTTGCGCCCGATGGCGGGTCCGCGCGCATCTGCGGCCACGACATTGTCGCCGACACCCTCGCCGCCCAGCGGCGCATCGGCTATCTGCCCGAAGGCGCGCCGGCCTATGGCGAGATGACGCCGCGCGAATTCCTGAGCTTCATCGCAGGCGTGCGGGGCCTGCGCGGGCCCGCTGCCCAGGACGCGCTGCGCATCGCCGCGTCGCGCACTGCGCTGGAGGCGGTGATGGAGCGGCCGATCGAGACATTGTCGAAGGGTTTTCGCCGCCGCGTCGGGCTGGCGCAGGCGATCCTGCACGATCCCGAAGTCCTGATCCTGGACGAACCCACCGATGGCCTGGATCCCAACCAGAAGCATGCGGTGCGCGAACTGATCCGCGCCATCTCGCCCGCCAAGACCATCGTGATCTCCACCCACCTTCTGGAGGAGGTCGAAGCGATCTGCACCCGCGCCGTCATCATCGAGCGCGGAAAGCTGGTGGCCGACGGCACGCCGGCCGAACTGATGGCAAAAGCCCCGAACGGGCGGCTGGACGATCTGTTCCGCGCGCTTACCACCAGCGACGTGAACACCGGAGCGGCGGCATGAGTGCGGTCTGCGCCGTCTTCAAGCGGGAATTCGCCGCCTATTTCGCCACGCCCATCGCCTTCGTGTTCCTGGTGATCTTCCTGATCGCCATGGGCGTCTTCACCTTCTATGTCGGCGGCTTCTACACCATGGGCGTGGCCGACCTGACGCTGTTCTTCACCTATCATCCCTGGCTCTACCTGTTCCTGATCCCGGCGCTGGCGATGCGGCTCTGGGCCGAGGAGAAGCGCAGCGGCACGCTGGAGCTGCTGCTGACCCTGCCCCTGCCCGTCTGGGCCACGGTGCTGGGCAAGTATCTGGCCGCCTGGGCCTTTGCCGGGCTGGCGCTGGCGCTGACCTTCCCCATCTGGTTGACCGCCAATTACCTGGGCAATCCCGACAATGGCGTGATCCTCGCTTCCTATGTCGGCAGCTTCCTGGTGGCGGGCACATACCTGGCCATCGGCTCGGCGATCTCGGCGGCGACGAACAACCAGGTGGTGGCCTTCGTCACGGCGGTGGCGGTGTCGTTCCTGTTCACCGCGGCGGGTGCGCCCATGGTGATGCAGGGCCTGGCGGGCTGGGCCCCGGTGGCGGTGGTGGAGACGGTTTCGTCCTTCAGCTTCCTGACCCATTTCAACGCCATCACCCAGGGCGTGATCGACCTGCGCGACGTCATCTTCTTCCTGTCGCTGACGGCGCTGTGCCTGTTCGCCAACACGCTCCTCATCGAGCGCGGCAAGGCGGGCTGAGATGCAGATGACCGCCAAACGCTATTTCTGGACCGCGCTGGGGCTGGCGGCGGCTTCGTTCGTCGGGCTGAACGTCTTCGCCAACAACACCTTCCTGGATGCGCGATTGGACCTGACGCAATCGCGCCAATACACGCTGTCGGCCGGCACGCGCGCGATCATCGCCCGCCTGCCCGAGCCGGTGACGCTGCGTTTCTATTTCTCGCGCCGCAATTCGGCCGATTATCCGGCCACCGCCGCCTATGCCCGGCGCGTGCGCGATCTTCTGGGCCATTACGCCGCCATCAGCGACGGCAAGATCATCCTGGAGGACATCGATCCCCAGCCCTTCACACCGGAGGAGGACCGCGCCAACGAGGCCGGGCTGCGCGCCGCGCCGCTGGCCAATGGCGCGACGGGTTCGGTCTATTTCGGGCTCGAAGGCTCGAACATGGTGGATGACCGCACCGCCATTTCCTTCTTTGCGCCGGAGCGCGAGCCTTACCTGGAATATGACCTGACCTCGCTGCTGTATCAGTTGTCCAATCCGGGCAAGCGCAAGGTCGCGGTGATGTCGTCGCTGCCGCTGGAGCGCGCGCCGGGTACGAACCAGCCGCTGGGCATCTATGCCGACCTGCAGCGCAGCTATGCCGTGACGAAGCTGGACGCGAAATTTCGCGAGATCCCCGAGGGCACCGACCTGTTGCTGATCGCTCATCCGCAGGAGGTGGTGCCCAGCCAGATGAGCGCCATCATGCGCTATGCCCTGACGGGCGGGCGCATCCTGCTGCTGGTCGATCCGATGTCGGAACTGGTGCAGCAGGAGCAGACGCCGTCGGCGCCCCCCTCGTCCGACCTGCGCATCCTGTTGCAGGCCTGGGGCGTGGATTACAGCCCCACGCAACTGGTGCTGGACCGCGGTACCGCGCAGCTGATCCGCAATCCCGCCGATCCGCAGCGCGCCAGCGTGCCTTATCCGCTGTGGCAGCACCTGACCGCGCCCAATTTCAGCAAGAGCGATCCGGTCACCGCCAGCCTGAACGGCGTGAACCTGGCCAGCCCAGGCGCGCTGTCGCCCGCCAAGGGCGCGACCACGACATTCGAACCGCTGCTGACCACCAGCACCGATTCCATGCTGTTCAGCCGCGACGCGGCGCTGAACCTGCGCGATCCGGGCGCACTGACCAGCGCCCTGAAGCCCGGCGGCAAGCCGATCACCCTGGCGGCACGCATCAGCGGCAAGGCGGTCTTCCCCGGCGTGGCCGAGGGCAACGTCAATATCGTGGTGATCGCCGACACCGATGTGCTGGATGACCGTTTCTGGGCCCAGACCGATCCGCAGAGCGGCGCGCGCGCGCCCTTTGCCGACAATGAGGGCCTGATCCTGAACGCGATCGAGAGCCTGACGGGTTCGGACGACCTGATCACCTTGCGCGCGCGGGGCAACACCGAGCGGCCCTTCACCGTGGTGCGCGCCATGCAGGCCGAAGCCGAGGCGCGTTATCGCCAGACGCTGGACAGCTTGCGCACCCGGCTTCAGACCGCGCAGGAACAGTTCGCGCAATTGCAGCAGGGCGGCAGCAACGCCGCCCTGTCGGACGAGCAGAGCGCGGCGATGGAGCGGCTGCAGCGCGAGATGGCGGGCACCCGCGCGCAGTTGCGCGACGTGCAAGCCAACCTGCGCGCCGGAATCGAGCGGCTTGGCGACATATTGGCCTTCGTGAACATCCTGATGGTGCCGATGCTGGTGGCGGCTTTCGCGCTGGTGTTCAGCGGCATCCGCCGGTCGCGGGCCCAGGGCGGACGCAAGAAGACGGGAGCCGCGACATGACCGATGCGCGCCGCCATGTCCTGCTCATCCTGGGCGCCGCCGCGCTGGTCTTCGCGCTGCTGGCGGCCTGGTCGGTGTGGCAGCGCGCCCAGCAGGGCCAGGCGCGGCATGTGCCCGAAATCCTGCTGCCCGGCTTCACCCAGGCAGCCGAAAATGCGGCGCGCATCGAGATCAAGGGGCCGGGCGGCGATTTCGCGGTGATCCGCCGCTCGCCCACCGGCTGGGTGCTGGACCGGGGCGAATTCCCCGCCGATTACGATGAAGTGCGCCGCACGCTGATCAGCCTGGCGCAGCTCACCACCATCGCGCCCAAGACCCAGCGGGCGGACTGGCTGCGTCACCTGAAGCTGGACCGTCCCGGCGAAGGCACCGAAGTGACGGTGAAGACCGCGCAGGGGGCGGTGCTGGCGCATCTGGTCGTGGGCATCGTGGAGGAACTGGGCGACCCTTCGGGCGCAAAGGGCCAGTTCGTGCGCCGACCCGGCGAACCCCAGGCCTGGCTGGCGCGCGCGGTCTTCCCGATCCGGGGCGACATCGCGTCGTGGATGACCCGCGAGATTTCCGGCATCGGGCCGGCAAGGCTGCAATCGGTCACGATCCTGCCCGCCAATGGCCAGGGCTTTGCCGTGGGCCGCGCCACGCAGAACGACCCGGTGGCGCTGCAAGGCGTGCAGCCCACGGCGAATGTGGATTTCCAGTTGATCAACCAGATCGGCTTTGCCATCGCCACCTTCACCCCCACCGACATGCGGCCGGCAAGCGGGATGGATTTCAGCCAGGCGTCGCGCGCGGTGGCGAAGAGCTTTGATGGGCTTTCGATCACCTTCGCGCTGGTACGGCAGCCCGATGG
>JAEZBK010000064.1 GCA_023427355.1 Pseudomonadota bacterium | reverse complement strand
CCTCTAACTCCACCGGGGTGCGCAGGCGATAGAGCTTCAGCTTCTTAAGCAGGGCGGCGCTGGCCTCGGCCGCCACGTCCATCAGCAGCCCGCCTTCGCCTTCGACCACAAGAAAATCGAACCCGATCTTGCCCTGGGGGGAGAGGAGGGCGGCTTATAGTCCCCGCCCCGGTTCCAGCACCGCCAGGTCGTTGGTGACGAGGTTTTGCAGGAATTCGCGCGCCATGGGCCCGGTCAGGCTGATGACGGCGCGGCTTTCAAGGCGGCAGGGCTGCATGGTTCCCCTGAGGTAATGCGGCTTGCCCGGAAAGCCAAGCGGGGCTACCCCTTTGGCCATGACCCAGACCTTTGACCTCCTGATCCGTGGGGGCATCGCCGCCACACCCAATGGTATCGCCCAGGCCGATATCGGCGTCATCGCCGGGCGCATCGCCGCCATCGGCAGCTTCCCCAACGCCAAGGCCGCCGAGGTGTTCGAGGCGAAGGGCCTGCACGTGCTGCCCGGCGTGATGGACACCCAGGTGCATTTCCGCGAGCCGGGCAACGAGCACAAGGAAGACCTGGAGACGGGTACGCGCGCCGCCATCCTGGGCGGTATCACCGCGATCTTCGAAATGCCCAACACCAACCCGCCCACCACCAATGCGGCGGCCATCGCCGACAAGGTGGCGCGGATGCAGAACCGCGCCCATTGCGACTATGCCTTCTATGCGGGTGCGACGCCGCAGAATGTCGCCGACCTGGCCACGCTGGAACGCCTGCCGGGCGTGTGCGGCATCAAGGCATTCCTGGGCTCGTCCACGGGCAACCTGCTGCTCAGCCATGACGACGACATCTTCGCGGCGCTGAAATCGGGCAAGCGGCGCGTCGCGGTCCATTCCGAATATGAAGACCGGTTGATCGAGCGGAAGAAATATGCGGAAGCCGGAAAGCCGGTGACGCATCCGGTATGGCGCGATGCGGAATCGGCGCGCATGTCCACCGAACGGGTGCTGCGCCTGGCGCGTGCGGCTGGCCGCCGCCTGCATGTGCTGCATGTCACCACGGGCGACGAGATTCCGCTGCTGGCCGATGCCCGTGACATCGCCTCGGTCGAGACGACGCCCCAGCACCTGACGCTGTCGGCACCCGAATGTTATGAGCGGCTGGGCACCTATGCCCAGATGAACCCGCCCATTCGCGAGGAAAGCCATCGCCTGGCCCTGTGGGACGCGGTGCGCCAGGGCGTGGTGGATGTGATCGGCTCCGACCATGCGCCGCACACCCATGAAGAGAAGGCGAAGGAATATCCCGCTTCGCCGTCGGGCATGCCCGGCGTGCAGACGCTGGCCACGCTGATGCTGGATCACGTCAACAAGGGCAACCTGACGCTGGAGCGGTTCGTGGACCTGACCAGCGCGGGCGCGCAGCGCATTTTCGACATCGCGGGCAAGGGCCGCATCGCCAAGGGGTATGACGCCGATTTCACCATCGTGGACCTTTCGCTGACGCGCGAAATCACCAATGCCTGGATCGCCTCGCGCTGCGGCTGGACGCCCTTTGACGGCATGAAGACCAAGGGCTGGCCGGTGGCCACCATCATCCGGGGCCGCACCGTCATGCGCGATTTCGCGGTGGTGGCCGAAGGCGTGGGCCAGGCGGTGCGGTTCGGCGAAACGCTTTTGCCGGGCGCGTGAGAGGGATAGCGCCGCATTTTCGGGCGTTTAGACAGTGACGGCTGTCAGGCGGGGAAGAAAAGCCGCCTGTCAAGATTGACCCGATGCTTTTCTTGGGGTGGCTTGCCCCGGTTCCCGTGTTCAAGGATTCATGGACTATTTCTGGCTGATACTTTCCGGCGTCGCCATGGGGCTGATCGCGGCGGTTCCCGTGGGGCCCGTCAACCTGATCTGTATCCGGCGCACCTTTTCCTTCGGCCCCGTCAACGGTTTCGTATCGGGCCTGGGCGCGGCTTTGGGCGATGGCGTCTTCGCCGCTGTCACGGGTTATGGCCTGACATGGGCCGCACAGTTCATCGAGGGCTATTCCGCCGCGATCCAGCTGGTCGGCGGGGTGATGATGGTGGTGATGGGATGGTATTCGGTGAAGGCCGGCGTGCCGCCCGACAATCCCAACGACTGTCCGATCAAGGCCGAAAAGGATCGCGCTGGCGCCAGCCTGGTGAAGGCCATCGCGTCGACCTTCGCGCTGACCATCACCAATCCGGCGACGCTGCTTTTCTTCACCGGCATGTTTGCGGGCCTGGGCAGTTTTGCGGACGGGCCGGGCAATTTCACCGACACCAGCTTCATTGTGCTGGGCGTTGTGGCGGGCTCCGCCGGCTGGTGGCTGGTCCTGACGGCGATCATCGGGCTTTTCCATGCGCGAATCGACGGCAGCCGCATCCTGGCCATCAATCGCATCTGCGGCTTCCTGGTGGCCATCTTCGGCCTTGCCGTGCTGGTTAACCTGGCCTGGAACCTGCTGAAGCAGGTCTGAACGAGCACAAATTCGCCAAAAAACTGGTGTTCCGTGCCCGCTCAGGCTATGGCCCCGGGACGGGCAGGGTTATGGTCGCGCCATAAGGGTAGTTTCATGCCGACAGCACGGTTTATTGCCGGATTTTCCGGTCTGGTGATGGGGTTTGCACTGATGGCCGTGGTGGCCGTGGCGCAGCCCGCGCCGCCGCCCAATCTTCAGTCCGGGATGCCCCCTGCGCCCCCGCCCTCGACGGATCCCAAGCTCAGCCTGCAGGCCAATGCCGATTTCCTGGCCCAGAACGCCAAGAAGCCCGGCATCGTTTCGCGCCCCAGCGGATTGCAGTACCGCATCATTCGCAACGGCTTTGGCCGCCATCCGACCACCCAGGACACGGTGGAGGTCTATTACACCGGCAAGATGATCAATGGCGAAGTGTTCGACGGCACCTCGCCGGGGCTGCCGGCCAGCTTCAACATCAACGGTTCGGGCCTGATCCAGGGCTGGATCGAGGTGCTGCAATTGATGCGCGAAGGCGATCACTGGGAGGTCTTCATTCCCGCTCGCCTCGCCTATGGCACGCGCGGCCGCAACACCATTCCGCCCAACCAGACGCTGATCTTCGACATGCGCCTGCTGGGGACCAAGGCCCCGCCGCGTCCGGGCGAGCCGGGTTATGTGCCGCCGCCGGGTAGCCAGCCCGGGCGATGACGCGAAGCACGCTTGTCCGCCGACTGCGCGCGCTGCTCCCCTTGAGCGGGGGCGAGCTGCGCATCGCCATCGCCCTTTTGCTGGTGGTGGGGGCGAGCGTGCTGTTCTGGGCAAGCCGCGACGACACGGTCAGCGCTCCCGACTGGGATGGGCAGGTGCGGGGCGTCGCCTACAGCCCCAGCCGCATGTGGTCCGAGCGGCAGATGAAGGACGTCTCCATCGCCCACATCGAACGCGACATGGAGCAGCTGTCGCATGTCACCGGCCGCGTGCGCACCTACACGGTGGCGGGCGGCATGGACAAGGTTCCGCAGGTCGCGCGCCGCTATGGCATGAGCGTGACGCTGGGCATCTGGATCAGCCCCAATCTGGCGGAGAACGACAAGGAAATCGAGCTGGCCATCCGCACCGCGCTGGCCAACCGGCGCACCGTGGACCGCGTGGTGGTCGGCAACGAGACCCAGCTGTTCGGCTATGTCTCGCCCGATCAGCTCAATGCGTATATCCGCCGCGTGCGCGACGCGCTGCCCGCGCGCATCAAGGTGACGACTGCCGAGCCCTGGTCCACCTGGCTGCTGGTGCCGGAAATCGCCGAGCATGTGGACATGATCTTCGTCCACCTTCTGCCCTATTGGGAGAATGCCGACATCACCGGCTCGCTGAAGGCGACACAGAATTTCTTCAACAACATCCAGGAAGCCTTCCCCGACAAGACCGTTGTCGTGGGCGAGGCGGGCTGGCCGTCGGAAGGGCGCACGCGCGGCCATGCCGAAGCTTCCGTGGCCAACCAGGCCTGGTTCGTGCGCGCCTTCGTCCAGCACGCCATGGAGCAGGGCTGGGACTATTACATCATGGAAGCCTATGACCAGCCCTGGAAGACCCGGGGCGAGGGGGCGGTGGGCGCCTATTGGGGCATGTTCGACGCCAATGGCGCGCCGAAATTCGCCTTCACCGGCATGCTGCGCACCTTCCCGGCCTGGCGCGGCTATGCGCTGTTCGGCGCGGTGATGGGCCTGTCGCTGGGCCTGCTGGTGCTGGGGCGCATGCCGCGCGTGCGCCAGGCGGGCTATCTGGTGGTGGGCGCGCTGATCGTGCTGATTTCCACCGGGCTGCTGGCGCTGATAGACGCCACGGCGCTGCAGTATATCGGCTCGGCCGACATCGTGGCGCTGATCGCGATGTCGCCCCTGGTGCTGTTGGCCTGCGCCATCATTCTCACCGAAGGGATCGAGCTGGCCGCCAGCATGTGGCGCGTCGAACGGCGCGCGGTGATCGCGGCGGTGCCGCAGTCCAGTCCGCGCGTTTCGATCCATGTGCCGACCTACAACGAGCCGCCCCAGATGGTGATCGGCACGCTGAACGCGCTGTCGCGGCTGGACTATGACAATTTCGAGGTCATCCTGCTGGACAACAACACGCCCGATCCCGAGGTGTGGCGTCCGGTGGAGGCGCATTGCCGCCTGCTCAATTCCCAGTGCGAGACGCCGCGCTTCCGCTTCTTCCATTTCGAGCAGATGAAGGGCTTCAAGGCGGGTGCGCTGAACCGTGCCCTGGCGCTCACCGACCCTGCGGCCACCCATATCGCGGTGATCGACAGCGACTATCAGGTCGAACCCTTCTGGCTGCGCCTGGTCATTCCGCATTTCGCCGATCCGTCCGTGGCGCTGGTACAGGGGCCGCAGGATTATCGCGACGGCGGCGAGAACCTGTTCAAGAAGATGGCCTTCGAGGAATATCGCGGCTTCTTCCATATCGGCATGGTGGAGCGCAACGAGAACAACGCCATCATCCAGCACGGCACCATGACCATCGTCGCCCGCGCGGCGCTGGAAGAGGTGGATGGCTGGAGCGAGTGGTGCATCACCGAGGATACCGAACTGGGCCTCAAGCTGTTCGAGGCCGGCTATGACGCGGTCTATATCCCGCAGAGCATGGGGCAGGGACTGGAGCCGGACACGCTGGACGCCTTCATGTCCCAGCGGTACCGCTGGGTCTATGGCGCCATGCAGATGCTCAAGCGCCACAAGCGCGACATCTTCCTGGGCCGTTCGGGCCTTTCCTGGCCGCAACGCTACCAGTTCCTGTCGGGGTGGCTGCCCTGGGTCTCCGATGGCCTGGGCATGGTGGTGACGATGACCGCCATTGTCTGGACGCTGCTGATGTGGGTACTGCCCGCCTATGTGGATGTGCCGATGCCTGCCTTGTCGGCGGCGGCGATGGCGCTGTTCGCCACCAAGCTGTTCAAGACGTTGGTGCTCTATCCGCCCAAGGTGCGTTCGGGCCTGAAGGGCGCCGTCTATGCCTCGCTGGCGGGCATGGCGCTGACCCATACGGTGGGCAAGGCGGTGTGGTCGGGTCTTTTCACGTCCGGCAAGCCGTTCCTGCGCACGCCCAAATGCGAGGAC
>JAEZBK010000032.1 GCA_023427355.1 Pseudomonadota bacterium | reverse complement strand
GGTTATCGAGGAAGACCTCGCCTTCCTCGACTGGCTGGCCGACAACCACTTCACCTTCCTGGGCGCGCGCGAATACCGCCTGACCGCTTCGGGCGACCATGGCACGCTGGAGCCGGTGGAAGGCACGGGCCTGGGCGTCCTGGCCGAACCCAATGCCCGCGTGCTGGGCGCGTCGGGCGCGCGCAAGAACCCCGGCCTCACCGCCGATGTGCGCGCCTATCTGGAAAGCGACGGTCCGCTGATCGTCACCAAATCCTCGGTGCGCTCCGTCGTGCACCGGCGCGTCCACATGGATTACATCGGCGTGAAGGCCTATGACGCCGGCGGCGTCTTTGTCGGCGAGCACCGTTTCGTCGGGCTGTTCACCTCGGGCGCCTACAGCCGGGGCCCGCGCGCCATCCCGCTGCTGCGCCGCAAGATCGCCGCCGTCACCGCGCGCGCCGGGATCGATCCCCAGAGCCATGACGGCAAGGCGCTGGCCCATATCCTCGACACCTATCCGCGCGACGAACTGTTCCAGGTCTCCGAAGACGAACTCTTCGACACCGCCATGGGCATCACGCGCCTCACCGGCCTGCCGCGCACGCGCCTGTTCCTGCGCTTCGACCGCTTCGACCGTTTCGTCTCCGCCCTGCTCTATGCGCCGCGCGACCGCGTCACGGCCGCCAACATCGCGCGCATCCACCAGCTGCTCGCCAATGCGCTGGGCGGGCGCACCTCCGCCGCCGACGCGGCGGTGGGCGAAGGTCCGCTGGTGCGGGTGCATTACATCATCGGCCGCAACGAAGGCCCGCGCCCCGCGCTCGACCGCGCCGCGCTGGAGAAACAGGTCGCCGCCGCGCTGGAAACCTGGGACGACGGCCTTGTCAGGGCGCTGTCGGACGGACAAAGCCCCGCCGAAGGCCGCGCGCTGGCGGCGCGGCGCGCCGCGACCTTCTCCCCCGGCTATGTCGGCGCCTTCAGCCCGCGCGATGGCGCCCATGACCTGGCCATCCTGGAGGCGCTCCTCACCGCGCCGCTGGCGATACGGGCCCGCGTCTATCGCCGCGCGGGCGACGCGCCCACGCAGGTGCGGCTCAAGCTCTATGGCCTGGGGCCCTTGCTGCCCCTGTCCGACACGCTGCCCCTGTTCGAGAATTGCGGACTGAAGGTCATCGCCGAGGATTCCTATCCCGTCACCTTCACGCGCGACGATTGCGTGCGGCAGGACGCGCAGGTGCTGGATTTCCTGATGACGCGCGAGCGCCCCACCGACCTGGAGACGGCGCGCGAACCGCTGGAGGACGTGCTGCATGCGGTGCTGCGCGGCGATGCCGAGAATGACGGCTTCAACCGGCTGGTGCTGGATGCGGGCCTGTCCTGGCGCGAAGTCATCATCCTGCGCGCCGTGGCGAAATATCTGCGCCAGGCGGCCTTCGCCTTCTCCCTGGCCTATATGCAGCAGGCCCTGGCGCGCAACGCCGACCTGGCCTCGCTGCTGGTGGCGCTGTTCCTGGCGCGCACCGATCCGGCCTCGGCCGCCGCCCCCGTAGAGGTCCGCATTGTCGAGGACCGGATCGAGGCGGCCTTGAAGGACGTGCCCAGCCTGGACGATGACCGCATCATCCGCCGCATGCGCAACGTCATCCGCAATGTCCTGCGCACGAATTACTTCCAGCCCCGTCCCGATGGGGCGCCCGCCACGCTGCTGGCGCTCAAGCTGGATTCGGCGAAGCTGGACGACCTGCCCGCGCCGCGCCCCTGGCGCGAGATCTTCGTCTATTCGCCCGCGGTCGAAGGCGTGCATCTGCGCTTTGGCCGCATCGCCCGCGGCGGCATCCGCTGGAGCGACCGGCGCGAGGATTTCCGCACCGAGATCCTGGGCCTGGTGAAGGCGCAGCAGGTCAAGAACGCCGTCATCGTGCCGGTGGGGGCCAAGGGCGGCTTCTTCCCCAAGACGATGCCCGCCCAGCCCGACCGCGACACCTTCATGGCCATCGGCACCGCCGCCTACAAGACCTTCATCGGCGCGCTGCTCGACATCACCGACAACCTCGATGCCGATGGCAAGGTCGTGCCGCCCGCCCATGTGCTGCGCCCCGATGGCGATGATCCCTATCTGGTGGTCGCCGCCGACAAGGGCACCGCCACCTTCTCCGACACCGCCAACGCCATCGCGGTGGAGCGCGGCTTCTGGCTGGGCGATGCCTTCGCCTCGGGCGGCTCGCGCGGCTATGACCACAAGAAGATGGGCATCACCGCGCGCGGCGCCTGGGAAGCGATCAAGCGCCACTTCCGCGAGCTGGGCACCGACATCCAGCAGCAGGACTTCACCGTCATCGGCGTGGGCGACATGTCGGGCGACGTCTTCGGCAACGGCATGCTGCTGTCGCGGCACATCCGGCTCATCGCCGCCTTCGACCACCGCCACATCTTCCTCGACCCCGCCCCCGATGCGCAGGCCTCGTTCCAGGAACGCGAACGCCTCTTTGCCCTGCCCCGTTCGAGCTGGGACGATTACGACAAGGCGCTCATCAGCCAGGGCGGCGGCGTCTTCGCCCGCACGCTCAAGGAAATCCGCCTCACGCCCGAAGTGAAGGCGCTGATCGGCACCGGCAAGGACGTGCTGTCCCCGCCCGAACTGATCCATGCGCTGCTCAAGGCGCAAACCGACCTGCTCTGGTTCGGCGGCATCGGCACCTACATCAAGGCCGCCACCCAATCCCAGTCCGATGCAGGCGACCGCGCCAACGACGCGGTGCGCGTCAATGGCGGCGAGGTTCGCGCCCGCGTGGTGGGCGAAGGCGCCAATCTGGGCGTCACCCAGTTGGGCCGCATCGAGTATGCCCGCAGCGGCGGCCGCATCGACACCGACGCGGTGGACAATTCGGCGGGCGTCGACACCTCCGACCATGAAGTGAACCTGAAGATACTCCTCTCCGGCCCTGCGCGGCGCGGCGAACTCACCGAGGAGGCGCGCGACGACCTTCTCACCGCCATGACCGATGACGTGGCGAAGCTGGTGCTGCAGGACAATTACGACCAGACACTGGCCCTGTCGGTCGCCGAATCGCGCGCGGGCGCCGAATTGGATGGCGATGCCCGCCTGATCGCCGACCTGGAAGCCCGTGGGCGCCTCGACCGCGCGGCCGAGAAC
>JAEZBK010000241.1 GCA_023427355.1 Pseudomonadota bacterium | reverse complement strand
CGTCGGGGGAAAGCCCCTCGATCCCCAGCAGGTGGCTGGACTTCAGGATCGGCAATGGGCTTGGGGATGTCATCAAAGCCGGGCTTATAGGGCGGGGTATGGTACCCGGCAAGTTCCCTGGCGTCATCTTTTTCGCCGCGGTGCCTGTTTCCGGGGCACCGTCCGCAATTTGCGGCATTTCAGGCCCAGGGATTTCCTTAAGGATAAGCACCATGACCTTCCTGAAGCGCGCCGCGAGCGCCATTGTTGTCTCCGGCCTGCTGGCGTCTTCCGCCATGGCCGCGCCGCTGCCTGCGGGCAAGCCGGCCGGCGCCAGGGAAGCGGCCCTGACCGGTCCGGCCCTGATCTGGGTCGGTGCAGCGGCGATCATCGCCGTCACCGTGGCGGTTGTTGCCAGCAACAACGACAACGGCACCATCACGGCCACCGCGACCGGCACCGCGCCGTAATCAGCGCGTCGCCGTCATCTCTTCCAGGCTCTTGCCCGCCGGTTCGGGCAGGAGCCAGAGCATGACCAGCACCAGCGGGGCGGCCAGCAGCATCGCAGAAATGGCGGGGCCGTGGCCGCCCAGCCTGTCATACAGCACCCCTTCCAGCGCCAGCGCGCCCGCGCCCGCGCCGATGAAGCACAGGTAGCGCAGCCCCGATACGGTGGCGCGATACTCGGTGGGCAGGATTTCCAGCGCGAAACCCGCGATCAACGCCTCACCGGCGAAATAGCCGAAGAAGGCCAGGATCCACAGCGGCGGCAGCAACGGACCGGTCATCCCGCTATAAAACAGGCCGAAGCCCAGCGTCGCGATGGTGACGATGATGCTGGTCATGGGACGGCGTCCGAAGCGATCCGACATGCGCCCGGCCAGTATGGCCAGCGCCAGGCCCACAAGCCCACCCGGTATCAGCACGGCGCTGACCTCGCCGGGGCTGTAGCCGTGCACGTCCTGCAGGTATTTGCTCGACATCACGCTGGCCGGGGACACGGCGAAGCCGAACGCGGTGGCCGCCGTCAGGATCGCCGCCAGCCGTCCCGGATAGGCCCGCGCCACCGCCGCGATCAGGTTGATGATCTCCATCGGACGCTTGCGCTGCGTATCCACCTCCAGCGCCTCGAAGCGCTGCGTCTCCGGCAGGTTGCGGCGCAGGATGGCGACGACGAACAGCGGCAGCGCGCCGATCACATACATGGAGCGCCAGCCATAGGGCAGGATCTCGATGGCGATGAACACGATGGCTGCCACGCCCGCACCGATATAGTTGAAGGCGCTGAGCGTGCCCGCCGCCCAGCCGCGCGTGCGCTTGGACACTTCCTCGGCGATCACCACCAGGCAGAGCATCTCCTCGGCATAGCCGAAGATGCGCGTGAAGACCTGCGCCCAGACGAATTGCGCGTAATCCCCGGCGAAGGCGGTCAGCAGCGTGAACAGCGCCTGGCCGACGATGGTCACCATCAGCAGCGTGCGCCGTCCCACCAGATCGGCAAACGCCGCCACCAGCAGCGCCGCGATGGCCGCCAGCCGGAAATAGGCGACCGTCAGCCCCACCTGGTTCTCGGGAATGGACAGGCTCTGCTGGATCTGCGGGATCGCCAGCCCGAAGACATTCATGTCGTATCCGGCGAACAGCGCGGCCGCGCCGACCAGCAGGAAGATGCGCTCCTGCCGCTTGTCCAGCGCCTCGGGCGGGCGCAGGCCCGGCGGCAGCCAGCGGAAGGTCCCGGCGTCCTGGCTCATGCGCCCCTCATGTACCGCAGCCGGTCCAGCGCGCCTTGCAGGATGTAGGCGGCCGCCATCTTGTCCACCACGTCGGCGCGGCGCGCGCGGCTGGCGTCGGCCTCCAGCAGGGTGCGGGTGACGGCGCTGGTGGACAGCCGCTCGTCCTGCAGAATCACCGGCAGGTCGCGGCTTCCGGCCCAGTTGCGGGCGAAGGCGCGGGCCGACTGGGCCGAGGGGCCGTCCGATCCGTCCATGTTCAGGGGCAGGCCGACCACCAGCCCCCCCACGCCCTGCTCACTTATTATATTGTCCAGCCTGGCGGCATCGGCCCCGAACTTGGCCCGTTTGAGGGTCTGCATGGGGGTCGCCACCATCAGAAGCGTGTCCGACAGGGCCAGCCCGATGGTCTTTTCCCCCAGGTCCAGCCCCAGCAGGCGCTTGCCGGGCGGCAGGCTCAGATCGGCGAGCTGCGTCAGTGCCACTATCCCCCCGATTTCCTTGCCAGTCCTGCCCCTGATTGCTAGCAAGGCCGGGACTTTCCAGCAAACAGGAAGCCTCCCATGTCCGTGGACAAGGACACCGTGCGCCGTATCGCCAAGCTCGCCCGCCTGGCCGTTCCCGAGGAACGGCTGGAACCGATGGCCGGCGAACTCAACGGCATCTTCAAATGGGTGGAGATGCTGGGCGAAGCCAAGGTCGAAGGCGTTCCCGCCCTGACCAGCGTCGTGGCCCAGAAGCTGAAATGGCGGACGGACGATGTGACGGATGGCGGCAACGCCGACGCGCTGATGGCCAATGCGCCCGGCGGCGAGGACCATTTCTTCACCGTGCCCAAGGTGGTCGAATAAATGTCTGATCTTACCGCCATGACCCTGGCCGAGGCGCGTGACGCCCTGAAGGCCAAGACGATTTCCTCGCGCGAGCTGACGGGCGCCTTTCTCAAGGCGATGGAAGCGGGCAGGGGGCTGAACGCCTACATCACCGAGACGGCCGATGTCGCCCTGCTGATGGCGGGCGAATCCGACAAGCGCATTGCCGAAGGCAAGGCCGGTGCGCTCGAAGGCTTGCCGCTGGCGATCAAGGATCTGTTCTGCACCAAGGGCACCCGCACCACGGCGGCGTCGAAGATCCTTGGCAATTTCGTGCCGCCCTACGAATCCACCGTCACCCAGAATTTGTGGAATGCGGGCGCGGTGATGCTGGGCAAGACCAACCTCGACGAATTCGCCATGGGCTCGTCCAACGAGACCTCCGCCTTCGGTCCGGTCTTCAATCCCTGGCGCGCCAACAACGCCAATACGAACCTGGTGCCCGGCGGTTCGTCGGGCGGCTCGTCCGCCGCCGTCGCCGCCGATCTGTGCCTGGCCGCCACCGGCACCGACACGGGCGGCTCGATCCGCCAGCCCGCCGCCGTCACCGGCACGGTCGGCCTCAAGCCCACCTATGGCCGCTGCTCGCGCTGGGGCGTCGTCGCCTTCGCCTCGTCGCTCGACCAGGCGGGCCCCATGACCAAGACGGTGCGCGACGCCGCGATCCTGCTCACCAGCATGGCGTCGGTGGACGCGAAGGATTCCACCAGCGTGGACCTGGCCGTGCCCGATTATGAGAGCTTCCTCACCGGCGGCGTGAAGGGCCTGCGCGTCGGCATCCCGAAGGAGTACCGCATCGACGGCATCCCTTCCGATGTCGCCGCCCTGTGGGACAAGGCGGCCGGCTGGCTGAAAGCCCAGGGCGCCGAGGTGGTCGAGGTTTCGCTGCCCCACACCAAATACGCCCTGCCGACCTATTACATCGTCGCCCCGGCCGAGGCCTCCTCCAACCTGGCCCGCTATGACGGCGTGCGCTTCGGCCACCGCGCCGCGAACCCGCACGACATCACCGACCTGTATGAGCGCAGCCGCGGCGAAGGCTTCGGCGCCGAAGTGCAGCGCCGCATCCTGATCGGCACCTATGTGCTG
>JAEZBK010000155.1 GCA_023427355.1 Pseudomonadota bacterium | reverse complement strand
CGCACTGGCCGGGCCGCCCGCCGGTTTCCAGCCGCCACAGGCCGCCCCGGTTGAGCCGCAACTGCTGCATCCGCTGTTCGCCGATCATGCGGTGTTGCAGCGGGACCGGCCGATCAAGGTTTATGGCGAGGCGGCGGCGGGCACGGCTGTCAGCGTCTCGCTGGGCCCGAACAAGGCCGAGGCGCGCGCGGGCGCCGATGGCCGCTGGAGCGCAACCCTGCCCGCCATGGGCGCAGGCGGGCCGTATGCGCTGACCGCGACGGCGGGCGGCGCAAGCGCTACCGCCAATGACGTGCTGGTCGGCGATGTCTATTTCTGCACGGGCCAGTCGAACATGGCCTTCGCCCAGCGCCAGGCGCAGGGCGCGGCCGCCGCCGGGCGCGGCGCGACCGGCGATATCCGCCAGATCACCATTCCCACCAACGCCAGCGCCACGCCGCTGTTCCGCCCCGCGCAGGTGGTGCGCTGGCAGGTGGGCAGCCCCGACACGGTGGGGGGATTTTCGGCGAGCTGCTATTATTTCGTCCGTGGACTGAAGGATTCCGGGATCAACGTGCCCATGGGCATGGTGGTGGCGGCCTGGGGCGGGGCGCGGGTGCGCAACTGGGTGAGCGAAGCGGGCCTCAAGCCGCTGGGCCTCTATAACGACGACCTGGAAATCCTGGCGCGTTCGCGCACCGACCAACAGGCGGCGTTGCGGATGTGGGGCGCCAAATGGGAACGCTGGTGGAAGACGGCGCGCCCGAAGGACGGCACGCCCTGGACCGCCGATTACAATGACAGCGGCTGGAAGACCGCGCCCGCGGCCCTGGGCGCCTGGGCCTTGTGGAATGGCGGCAACAACCCGGACGGCTTTGTCGGCCAGATGTGGATGCGCACCACCGTCACCCTGACCGCCGAGCAGGCGAGGAAGCCGGGCGCGGTGCTGGACCTGAGCGGCGTCAACGAGGAAGACCAGACCTGGATCAACGGCATGGATGTGGGGGCGTCGTCCTTCGCCAGCCGCACCCAGCATCCGGTGCGCGCGGGCGTGCTGAAGGAAGGCGTCAACGTCATCGCCACCAACATCTTCTGTTCCTGGCGCAATTGCGGCATTCGCGGCCCCGCCGAGCAGCGGGCGATCCGCTTCGCCGATGGCACGGCGGTGCCGCTGTCGAACCCGTGGAAATACCAGGAAGTGTCCGACACGCTGATCGCGCCGCAGATGCCCTGGGGCGTCACCCATGGCCTGACCATGGATTACAACGGCATGGTCGCGCCGCTGGGGCCGCTGGGTCTGAAAGGCGCAGTCTGGTACCAGGGCGAGAGCGACATCTATTTCGCGGACAATTACCGCGTGACGCTGAAGGCGCTGATGGCGGACTGGCGGCGGCAGTTCGAGACGCCCGACCTGCCCTTCCTGATCGTGCAACTGCCCAATTACGGGCCCGTGCCCGATGCGCCGACGCAATCGGTCTGGGCCGATGTGCGCGAGGCGCAGCGGCTGGCGGCGCTGGAAGACAAGCGCGCGGCGCTGACGGTGAATGTGGATATCGGCGATGCCGCGGACCTGCATCCCACCAACAAGGCGGAGCTGGGCCGCAGGCTGTCCATCGCCGCGCGCACCCTGATCCATGGCGAGGCGCTCAATCCCTCCGGCCCGGTGCTGGCGGGGGTGACGCGGCGCGGAGCCGATGTGGTGGTGTCGTTCAGCGGCGTCACCGGCAGGCTGGTGGGGCGCAGCGGCAATCCCAATGCGTTCGAACTGTGCGGGGCCGGACAGGCCTCGTGCCGCTGGGCCGATACGCGCATCGAGGGCAACGCCGTAGTGCTGACCAATGCGGGCAACGCCACGCGGGTGCGCCATTGCTGGGGCGAGAGCCCGGTCTGCACCCTGTATGACACGTCGGGCCTGCCCGCCGGGCCGTTTGAAGCGCCCATTCGCTAGGGAGATCGTCCATGCGCCGGATGCTTGCGCTGGTTCTGCTGGGGGCGCTGACGGTTTGCGCGCAGGCGCAGGTGGTCGCGCCGGTCGCGCCGCCGCCCACGCCGCAGGTCGCGGCCGCCCCTGCCCCGCCCTTCAGCCCCAACATCACCATCACCCCCGCGCGGGAAAACGGATTGTATGCGGTGGGCGAGACGGTGGCGTGGACGGTGCGTGCGCCGCTGGGCATGCCCGGTGCGCGCTACACCTATGAAGTGCGGCAGAACAATCTGACCGTGCTGTCGTCGGGCGCGCTGGACCTGTCGTCGGGGGCGGCAACCGTGACGGGATCGCTGGCGCAGCCCGGCATGATCTCGCTGGTGCTGACGCCGGTCGCGCCGGCCACGGGCCCCGCGCCCAACGTCACCGCACCGGTGCAGGCGGCGCTCAGCGCCGCCGCGGCGGTGGGCATTGGCGACATTCGAGCGCCCGCAAGGCCGGCGGATTTCCGGACCTTCTGGGATGGCAAGCTGGCGGCGCTGCGCGCCGTGCCGATGAACCCGCGCCTGACGGCGGTGGAGTCCGGCAACGCCAATGTCGCGCTGTCCATGGTGGCGCTGGATGCCGTGGGCTCGTCCACGCAGGGTTACCTGGCGGCGCCCCGGACGGGCAGCGGCAAATATCCGGCCCTGGTGACCTTCCAGTATGCCGGTGTCTATCCGCTGATGACGGAGACCGCAGCGAACCGCGCGGCGGAGGGCTGGCTGGCGTTCAACGTGGTGTCGCACGACATGCGCCCCGATACGGATACCGCCCCGCGCAACTATGCGGGGCTGGGCAACACCGACCGGGAGACCAGCTATTTCCTGAACATGTATCTGCGCGATGTGCGGGCGATCGAATATATCCGCTCGCATCCCAACTGGGACGGGCGCACGATCGTCATCATGGGCACCAGCATGGGCGGGCAGCAAAGCTTCGCCGTGGCCGGGCTGGTGCCGGACTGGATCAACGCGATGATCGTCAATGTACCGTCGGGCGCGAACATCGCAGGGACCGGCGCGCGGGCCGGCTATCCCAACTGGAACGCCGGCGATCCGCGGGTGGCGGCGACCGCGCCCTATTTCGACGCGATGAGCTTTGCCCAGGATATCCGCGCCAGCGCCATCGTCGCGCCGGGCTTCCTGGACGTGACCTCGCCGCCTTACGGCATCATCGCCGCCTTCAACGCGATGCGCGGGCCGAAGGAACTGGTGCCGATGGTGGAAAGCGACCACAACCATATCACGCCGCAGAAGCAGAATGGCTGGCTGGCGCGGTCGCAAGGCGCGCTGCAGGAACTGCGCATGACGGGGCGGCTGACGGTGAACCCGGACTGGGACCGCTAGGTCAGTAGCGCCAGGCGGTCTGCAGCCAGAAGACGGATTTGTCGGGTGCGCCGCCAAAGCCGATGCCCGAGCCCTGATAGTCGGCATATTTCAGCACCACGCTGAAATTTCCGTCTATCTGCAATTCCGCCTGCGCATCCCATTCGCTGCCCAGCCCCACGCCCAGCCGGTCGGTGCGGAAACCATGCCAGGCAATGGTGGTGTTGAGGCTGCGCATGCCCAGCACGCCCGGCCAGGATTTCGTGCCGCGCACATACAGATCGGCAAGGCCATTGACCGGTGTGGTGGTGAACAGGTCGGCCCAGCCATTGTTGTTGTGCAACCAGCCCAGCGGCGTCGAAAGCGCCACCGTTCCATTGCCCGACAGCACTTCATAGCCCAGCGCCGCGCCGTAGCCGTTCCAGTTCAGGCCCGCTTCGCCCAGCCAGTATGCCAGTTCGAAGGTTTGGGGATTGCCCGCATAGGGCGTCTGGCGCGCATGATCGGCGACCAGGCGCGCGCGCAGCCCCCCGGTCAGGGCCACGTCATATTCGGCGCGCCCGCCCCAGGTGGCGGTGGCCAAACGCGCATTGGCCGTGCGCTGTGCGGCGCTGACGGCGTAGTGCGGCGGCTTGAAATCCAGCAGCAGGGCATAGGCTTCGAGCCTGAGGCCGGCAAGGCCAGTCCAGGCGGCGCTCATCACATGGCTGTCGCTGTCGTAATAGCCGGCCTGGGTGGTGGCGGCGGCGCTGGCGGCAACGTCGAACGGGACCGTTTCGCCATAGATGCGGTTGGCGCGGTCGATATAGATGTAGGTCAGCGCCAGATCCGCAATGGCGGTGTTGACGATCTGCACCGCATCGAAACTGGAGCCGTGCATGCGCCAGTCGGGACTGGCGAGGAATCGCTGGCTGCCCAGGGCCAGGCGCTGGCGGCCCAGCGTGACGCGCGTATCATGGCCCGCATAGGTCAGGTTGAGATGCTTGAGCGCAACCAGCGGCGTATCGCCGATCTGGGCGTACTGCGTCTTGCCGTTGCGGGTGGTGTTGTAGGCGGTGTCGCCCACCGGCGCCAGGATGTCGAAGGACGCGGAGAGCGCCAGCCCGTTCCACGCCGCAGTATCATAGCCCAGCCGGGCGCGCAGCGTGGCGCCCGCGCCGGTGAAGGCACGGGATTCGTCGCTGACGCTTTCATAGCGCAGGCGGATATCGGCGACGGGACGGCCGCCCAGCAGCGCCTGTTCCAGCGTTTGCGCCCGTGCGGGCAGGACGAAGGCGAGCGCGCACAGCAGGATGGCGGCAGGGCGGATCATGCGGCAGGCTTAACGGGCGGTGCGGGCAAAGAAAAGGCTCCGGACGCCTGCGCGCCCGGAGCCGGTGTTAAAAAACCAACAGGCTAGTAGCTGAAGCGCACACCCATGCGGTAGGCGCGACGCAGCGTCGTGTCGGTCGGAATGTTCTGCACGTTATCGATCGCGCCGAACAGCGTGACGTTGTTGGTCCAGCGATACTGCACGCGCAGGTCGATCGGCGCGCGGATGGCCTGGTAGTTGGTTTCGGTGATGCCGTCGCCATTGCGGCCCGCCTGCACCGTCGCCACATTCTGGCCGTTCACGAGCTGATAGGTCGGCGTGGAATAGACCAGCGTGGGCTGGCCCTGGGTGCCGCTGTCCAGCACCGCATCGCCGGTGAGACGGGTCTGGATGCCGAAGGTCCAGGCGCCTTCGCGGTAGTTGGCCCCCAGCGTGCCCTGGAACTTGGGACCGCCGCTGTAGAAGGCATTGACCGCGCCCGCGCCCTGGAAGTTCACGCCATCCAGGCTCTGGCTGAAGTCGTAGACATAGTTGCCGTTGAACGACAGATCCATCTGGCCCGAGAAGAGATCGAAGCCATAGGCCGCCGCGAAGTCGAAGCCCGCCGTGGAGATGAGCGCGGCGTTGACGCGGGTGGAGAAGATGAAATCGATCGGCGAAGTCTGGTCACCAGGGGTCCGGAACTGGATCTGGTTGCAGTAGGTCGCATCGCCCGCACGGCAACGGGTGAGGATGGTGTTCTGGCTGGGCGTGATGACGCCGCCATGCAGATGGATCTGGTACCAGTCCACCGAAGCGGTGAAGCCGTCGAACCAGGACGGCGTCAGCACGAAGCCCGCCGAGGCGGTGTTCGCACGCTCCGGCTGCAGGCCGGGGTTGCCGCCGGTCACGTTGAAGCAGGGATTGGCCGGGGCGCTGCCGCTGAGGCCGCGGCAGGTGATGCCGGCCGGGCCGCCGGGGGAATACAGATCCCACAGGTTGGGCGCGCGGATGTCATAGGACCAGGTGCCGCGGAAGCGCAGGTCGTCGGTGATCTGGCTGTTGAGGCCCACCTTCCAGGTCTCGACAAGGCCGCTGGTGGAGTAGCTGGTCAGGCGGCCGCCCAGGTTGAGGTTGAGCGTCTGGACGATGTTGTCCTTGAGGATGGGGATATCGGCTTCGACGAAACCTTCCTCGACATGATACTTGGCCTTGAAGGTGCGCACATTGCCCACGCCCCAGCCCGTGTTCTGGGCGCGGATGTCTGGGGTGTACTGCATGCCCTGCTCCAGCCGGTATTCGCCGCCCATGGCGACGCCGATCTCGCCCGCCGGCAGGCTCCAGGGCAGGACGCCGGTGAGCGACAGGGCTGCCGCGGTCTGGGACAATTGGGTGATGGTGGAGTTGAGGATGCCCGTCTTGTCGGGGTTGAGGCCCGGCTTGATGAAGTTCATCGCCGCGTTGGAGACGTTGTTGTAGCCGAACGCATCCATGGGCTGGCAGCCGGTGATGTCGTCATCGCCGGGGAGAAGCCCGGCGGTCTTGGCCGCCAGCGCGGGATTGAGCAGGCCGCGGCAGACCACCGCGCCCACCGGCAGGCCGGAGGTGCCGACATTGCCGGACGTCACGCGCACCGCATCCAGCGCATTGTTGAAGCGCGCGGTGACGGCGTTGCCCGGCGAATATTGGCGGATGCGGGTGACGCCATGCTGGAGATAGGCGTTCCAGGTGAAGCTGTCGCCCAGCGCGCCATCGAGCGCGAAGACGCCGCGCGACAGAACCTTGCTGGCATAGGAACAGGGCACGCCCACCGCATCGCAAAGGTTGTCGAGTGTCCAGAGCGACTTGCCGTCGGTGCTGTTGGCGCCGGTGGTGATGGTGTTGTTGAGATAGTCCAGGCCCATGGTCAGGGTCTGGGTGGGACGGGCCTGGCGCTGGGCCAGCGTGCCGCCGCGATTGTCGATCAGGAAGGGGTCGTAGCCGTTGGACAGCGTGCCGACGCAGGTCGCCGTGCTGGCCGCGCCGATGGCTGTGACGCCGCCCTGGCAGACGAAGCGCTGGCCGATCTCGCGCGGCAGGTAGGGATTATCGGCATAGATGGTGACGTTGGACGCCGTGCGCTGGCCGCCGAAGGTGCGGGTGGACAGACGCGAATAGTTGAGCTGCAGCGAGGCATTCACGTCGGGCAGGAGCTTGAAGCTGCTGTAGCTGAAATAGTTGGCGCTGTGATAGGGCGCGGCCGGGATGGGATCCCAGGGCGTCTGGCCCGACATCGCATCGTTGGTGCAGTTGTAGCAGGTGGCGCCGTTGTGGATGGTGCCGTAGTTGAAGGGCGCGATGGCCTTGTCCTCGCCCACGAAATGCATGCCCTTCAGGCCCGTGGCGGCAAGGCCGGACCCCGTCGTGCC
>JAEZBK010000303.1 GCA_023427355.1 Pseudomonadota bacterium | reverse complement strand
CCGTGGAGCGGGTCAGCGTGTCGGCCGCGCCGCGCGGGCTGAACAGGTTGCCCATGCCGCCGCCGCCGCCACCGCCGATGCCCAGCGCGCCGCCTTCCGACCGCTGGAGCAGGATCAGGACGATCAGCGCCAGGGCGACAATCAGTTCGGCGACAAGAAGAACGGTCTGCATGGGAACTTTCCGGCGGCAAATCTGGGAATGCCGGGGATGTAATGCATCGGGAGCCAAAGGAAAAGACCTGCGCCCGGAAAAAGCCCTAAAGATTTCAGGGATTTCAGGTGGGCAGACGGAATAAAGCGGGTATCCTGAACACTCTTTGGAGGGGCCCTGCGTTTCGGGAATCCAAGGAGCTGCTTCCATGTCACGTCTCTGGTCCGCCCTGGCGATCCTGGGCCTTCTGGGCGCCACCACCCTTCTGGCGGCCCCCGCGCCCCTGTCCCGCGCCCCTGCGATTGCCCTGCCCGACCGCATCGGTTGGGGTGGCGCGCCCGTGGACGATCCCGCCGCCTATCTCCGGCAGCAATTGAATCCGCCGGACGATGACCGCCTGCCACCGCAAATCCAGGCGCGCATTGACGCCATGCCCATCAGCCGCCTTCGCCTGGGTGAAATCGCGGCCGAGGTTGAGACGGCACGCCAGGCGCAGCAAGCCGAACGCAAGGCGATGCCTGTCACGCCGCAGCCCACCGACGCGCAACGTCCCAACCAGGGCGTCAACCCGGCGCAGCGCGCCTATCGGCAGGCATTGCAGGATTATGGCCGCCAGGCCGCCGAACGCACCCTGCTGCGCGCCGTCCATTCGCAGAACCAGCTGAAGGAAACCCTGAACTGGTTCTGGTTCAATCACTTCAATGTCAGCCAGCGCAAGGGCGTGATCGCCGCCATGGTCGGCGACTATTCCGAAAACGCCATCCGCCCCCACGTGCTGGGCAAATTCCGCGATCTCCTCATGGCCACCGCCTTCCATCCGGCGATGCTGCAATATCTCGACAACCAGCAGAACGAAGCCGGCAAGCTCAACGAGAATTTCGCCCGCGAACTGATGGAGCTGCACACCATGGGCGTGGGCAGCGGCTATACGCAGAAGGATGTGCAGGAACTGGCGCGCATCCTGACCGGCGTCGGCGTCAATTTCGGCGCCCAGTCGCGCCCCGATGCCTTGCGCCGGGCAACCCGGGCGGGCGGGGATACTGGCCTTGCCTTCAACCCGCGCCGCCACGATTTCGGCGACAAGCTGTTCCTGGGCCAGGCCATCAAGGGCACCGGCGCGGATGAAGCCGCCCAGGCGCTTCTGATCCTCAGCCGCCAGCCGGCCACGGCGCGCTTCATCTCCCGCAAGCTGGCGCAGTTCTATTGCTGCGATGCGCCACCCGATCGCCTGATTGCCACGATGGCCGCCACTTTCCAGAAGACCGATGGCGATATCCGCGCCGTGCTGACCACGCTGTTCGACGCGCCGGAATTCGCCGCCGCTGCCGCGACGAAGTTCAAGGATCCGATGCACTATGTCATCTCGGCGGTGCGCGCCGCGCATGGCGATGCGCCCGTGACGAACATGACGCCTGTCATGGCCTGGCTGCAGCGCATGGGCCAGCCGCTGCACGGCCGCGAGACGCCGGACGGGTATCCCCTCACCGCCGATGCCTGGAATGGCCCCGGTGCAATGGAAACGCGGTTCGAAATCGCCACGCTGGTGGGATCGGGCCGCCCCAGCCTGTTGCAGGAAACCGCCACGGCGCAGGATCGCGGCATGTTGCGCATTGCGGCACAGGCACAGCCCCAACCGCCCAACCTGCGCGCCACGGCCTATGCCCAGGCACTGTCCCCCGCGCTGTCGCAGGCCACTCGCGACGCGCTGGCCAAGACCCGCAATCCTTCCGACTGGAACATGCTGTTCCTGTCGTCGCCCGAATTCATGTATCGCTGAAGGAGATGGCCATGGATCGCCGCACGCTTCTGAAATCCGCTCTTTACGCCGCGCCGCTCTTCACGGCGGGGCGCCTTCTTGCCCTGCCCGCGCAAGGCGCACCGCGCCTGCTGGTGGTGTTCCTGCGCGGTGCCTATGACGCCGCCAATATCGTGGTGCCCGCCTCCAGCAGCTTTTACCAGGCGGCGCGTCCGGGCATTGCCGTGCCAAAGGAAAGGTTGCTGATGCTCGATGGTGACTGGGGTCTGCATCCGGCGCTGGCGGATTCGCTCTGGCCGCTGTGGCAGAAGAAACAGGCCGCCTTCGTGCCCTTCGCCGGAACCGACGACCTCTCGCGCAGCCATTTCCAGACGCAGGATACGATTGAAATGGGCCAGGCGGTGGGCGCAAGCCGCAACTACCGTTCCGGCTTCCTCAGCCGCGCGGCCCAGACCATAGCCGGGGAAAAACCCATCGCTTTCACCGCGCAGCTTCCGCTGGTCTTCCGGGGTGGCGATGCGGTGCCCAACATCGCGCTGGAACAGGCGACGCGGCGCAACATCTCCAGCCGCAACGCAGATCTCATCGCGGCAATGTATGAAGGGCAGGAGCTGGCTCCCGCCGTGGCGCAGGGTTTTGCCGTGCGCCAGGAGGTGTATGACGCCATCAGCCAGGAGATGCGCGCCGCCAACCGTGATGCCGTCTCCCCGCGCGGCTTCGAACTGGCCGCCCAGCGCATCGGCGTGCTGATGCGCGACCGCTACAATCTGGGCTTTGTGGATGTGGGCGGCTGGGACACGCATGTGAACCAGGGCGGACTGGAGGGCTATCTGCCCAACCGCATCGGCGAACTGGGGCGCGGGCTGAACCTGCTGGCGCAGACACTGGGGGAGCGGTGGAACGACACCATCGTGGTGGTGGTCAGCGAATTCGGGCGCACCTTCCGCGAGAATGGCAACCGCGGCACCGACCATGGCCATGGCAGCACCTATTGGGTGCTGGGCGGCGGTGTGCGCGGCGGCCGCATCGCCGGACGGCAGGCGGCCATCACCGAAGCGTCCCTGCACCAGGATCGCGACCTGCCGGTGCTCAATGACTATCGCAGCCTGATTGGTGGCATCCTGCAGCGCGGCTATGGGCTGAACACGGCGCAGATGCAGGCCATCTTCCCCGCTGCCCCGCCGCAGGACCTGGCGCTGGTCTAGATGTCCGCCGAAGCCGATCCCGGCTTTCCCGCGGCAGCATGCGCTGCGTCCGGGGACCATCACAAGGCGGTCAGATCGCGATGGCCTGGGGCTGGTTGCGGGCGCGGATGATCGCAACGGTCGCGTCAATTTCCGCCAACTGGTCGGCGGGATTCTTCTCGGGATGGAAGACCTGGTGCAGGCTGAGCGCCGCATGCCCCAGCAGGTGCATGGAGGCGTTGCGATCCACCTCCAGCATCAGCCCCTCGGCGGCGGCCAGCAACTGCTCGCACCATTCCTGGGCCGCCGGCGCGTCGGATTCGCGGGCCCGCCGCTCGATCGAACGCACCAGTTCGCACAACCGGTTCAATTCCGGCGGCGCGCCCCGGCCGGGCAGCATCTCCTGCATCAGCCGCCACAGGATGCAGACCTGGAACGTGTCGCGGCGCAGCTTTTCCGAACACAGCTTTTCGCGCGCCGACCGCAATTCGGTGTCCAGCCGCCGCGCGATGGTCTCGGCGCTCAGCTTGTCCTTGGCCTTCATCTTCAGCGAATTGGGCGGCGCGAAGAGTTCGGCATTGGACGGGCGGCTGTCATCCTTGCGCCGGTCGGGCCCGACATAGTCGGTGGTGATGACGAAGCCCTTGCGCCGGTCAATATGCGCTTCGATGCGCTGGCCCAGCAGCGCGGTCGAGAAGGGCCGCAGCAGCAGGTCGTCCGCACCCGATGACACGACCTTGCTGATCAGGCCCGCGCTCTTTTCCCAGGCGGTGACGATGATGACGATGAAGGGATTGTGCCCGGCCCCGCCTTGGCGCATCTGCTGGATGGCGGCGCACAATTCGTCGGCCTGTCCCTGCGCCTCGCACAGCGCGATGTCGGGCGGGTTCTTCTGGATCGCCTCGACAAAGGCATCGATGGTCGAAACGGTCTCGGTGCGGCGGAAGCCCAGCGCATACAGGGCTGCGCGCGTCGCGGTGCGGTTTGCCGGCACCGGATCGTAGATCAGCGCATCCACTGAATCGAAGGACAACCGTCCCATAACCCCACGCAACCTTTCTGGTTTGTTGCGCAGAATGTGGCCTGGCCTGTTAAGGAATGGTCAGGACTTCTGGTTAACAGACACTAAGGCGCAAGGAACTTGCGCGGTTCTCGCATTCAAGAACCCCCTGCGGCTTTCGCCGGCCACGCGCGCCCTGAGGAAGAT
>JAEZBK010000260.1 GCA_023427355.1 Pseudomonadota bacterium | reverse complement strand
ATCCATCACGCGATGATATCGGCCTGCCGCGCTTTCAGGGCGCGATAGGCGAGGGCGGCCAGCGCAAACAGAACGCCCGCGCGCAGGCCCACCCAGGCCAGCGTCGCCGCGCCGCTGATCCTGCCATCTTCCATGACCAGCTGCGTCGCCCGATAGGGATCGTTCAGTCCTTCCGGCGCATGGAACGCGAAGAATCCGCTGAACACGGCAACCACCGCCAGCCCGACCCAGACCCAGGCCGATGACAACCGCTGGCGCAGCGCCAGGGTGATGACGCCCGCCGCCAGCAGCGGCCCCACGACATAACCGGTGAAGATGACGGCGCCCGTGATCAGCGCCTGATAGCCAACGGGCATCTGCGACGGCAACTGGTCCATCACCGGCATCAGCAGGCGGAAAAGGCTCATGGCGATGACCGCACTGATGGTGAAGACCATCGCGGCGGGCAACAGGCCGAACACCGCCCAGGGCGCCTTGGCCGCCCAGCTGCGCGGCGGGCTGCGGTCCAGCATCGCCTGGGTCAGCTGCGCGTCGCTGCCCAGGATGACCCGCGCCTTCGCCTCGGCCTCGCGCGCATCCAGTCCCGACGCCCGCTCGCGCTGGATCAGGTCGGCCATATGCTCGCGCAGTTCGACGACATAGCGCCGGACATGGCGGGGCGCGATGCCCGCCCGCAGCAAGCCTTCACGCACGCTTTCAAACGAATGCGGATGCATGGCGTTCTCCCTTGATGACGGATTGGATGGCGGCGGCCAATGTCGTCCAGGTGCCCGCCAGGTCCTGGTAGCGTTTCAGTCCGCGTGCGGTGACGCTGTAATAGATGCGGCTGCGGCCCTCGACCTTCATGCGCCGCGATTTCAGCGCACCCTCGCGCTCCAGCGCATGCAGCACGGTATAGGCCACGCCTTCGCCGATGGAGACGACATCGCCGGTCTGGGCGCGGATCGCCTGCACGATCTCATAGCCGTACATTTCCTGCTTCTGCAGCAGCCGCAGGATCATCAACTCCGGCACACCGGCCATGAAGTTCGGGTTGGGCTCACGCGCCATGGCGATACCTCTAAGTTAGAGGTATCCTATACCTCGAACTTAGAGGTATGCAAGATCGCGCGCGCGTAAGCTTTCGCTACTTCGCCGCGATCCCATAGATCCGGAACGGATTGGGGTCCGCTTCCGCCAGCTTCGGGTCGCGCCAGTAATGCTGCTTGCTTTCCTGCACCCAGATCACATCGCCCGCGGGCTGCACGCCCGTCGCCGTGCCATAGCCATCGGCCAGCACACGCACCGTGGCGCTGTCGCCATTGAAGGTCAGTTCCGTCACCCGGTTGGCGCGGTTCTCGGCGATATAGAGCTTGCCGTTCTGCGCCCGCATTCCGTCCGGGCCATCCAGCGGGATCGAGGTGGTGATCTCCACCGGCGCTCCGCCGCTGCCGTCGGCGTTGATCGGAATCCGGTACAGCTTGTTGGTCTGCACATTGTTGGCATAGAGCGTTGTGCCCACGAACGCGATGCCGTCCACCGCCGCCAGTTCCGGCGTCTTCAGCCAAAGATCCAATGCCGCCGCGCCGGGGCGCAGGCGCAAAATCTGGCCATTGGGCAGATCGCTCAGATAGACCGTGCCATCCGCCGCCACCGTCACGTCATTGCAGGCATTGGTCGCGCCGGGCAGCAGCCACACACCCTTGGGCGCGCCCGTGCTGCTGTCGAAGGCGCGCAGCGCCGAAACGCGCTGGTTGATCGGCGGCGTCACCTTGGCGGGCAGGGGGAAGGCCACGGTGCAGGCCCACAGCGTGCCCGCGCGATGATCCGCCAGCACACCCCAGCTCGCGCTGCCCACGCTGGAAAGATCAATCCATCGCTCTGCCGTCGCCTGTCCCGGCCGCGCGCGATAGATGAAGGGCTGCAGCATCGCCCCGATCACCACCGTGCCATCGGCCAGCGCCGTCACATTCTCGGGAAACACATTCGGATCGGGCAGGGTAATGGTGCGGACCGGTTGCGCCATCGCGCCACCGCACAGGCAGGCCAGCGCCGCCGCCATCAGGAATGTCCGCATACCCATCTCCCCTGCAAAAGCCGCCGGGGTCAGAGCTTGCTGGTGAAACCCGCCTCGGTCTTGGCTTTAACTTCCTCCAGCGTGACGCCCGGCGCAAGCTCCACCAGCGTCAGGCCCGATTTGCCGCGTTCCAGCGTGAACACCGCCAGGTCGGTGATCACCATGTCCACGCAATCCTTGCCCGTCAGCGGCAGGGTGCAGGCCTTGAGCAGCTTGGATTCGCCGGCCTTGTTGGCATGTTCCATCACCACGATGACGCGCTTGACGCCCGCCACCAGGTCCATCGCCCCGCCCATGCCCTTCACCATCTTGCCGGGGATGGTCCAGTTGGCCAGGTCGCCTTCCTCGGACACTTCCATCGCTCCCAGCACCGACAGGTCGATATGTCCGCCCCGGATCATGGCAAAACTGTCGGACGACGAGAAATACGACGTGCTGGCCAGTTCGGTGATGGTCTGCTTGCCGGCATTGATCAGGTCGGGGTCTTCCTCGCCCGGATAGGGAAAAGGCCCCATGCCCAGCATGCCGTTCTCGCTCTGCAGCGTCACATGCATGCCATCGGGGATATGGTTGGCCACCAGGGTCGGAATCCCGATGCCCAGATTGACATAAAACCCATCCTGCAATTCGCGGGCGGCCCGTGCCGCCATTTCGTCGCGTGTCCAGGCCATCAGAGCGTCACTCCCAGCGTCGGGTCTTCAGGCCTTGGCCGCGTCGTCACCCGCTCGATCTTCTTCAGGTAATTGCTGCCCTGGAAAATGCGCTGCACGAAGATGCCCGGCGTGTGGATGGCATCGGCGTCCAGTCGCCCCGGCTCCACCAGCTCCTCCACTTCGGCCACGGTGATCTTGCCCGCCGTCGCCATCATCGGATTGAAGTTCCGCGCGGTCTTCCGATAGATCAGGTTGCCCGCCGTATCGCCCTTCCACGCCTTGACGATGGCAAGATCGGCGCGCAGCCAGGTCTCGCGCACATAGGTCTGTCCCTCGAACACCTCCGTGGGCTTGCCCTCCGCCACCACCGTGCCGACGCCGGTCTTGGTGTAGAAGGCGGGAATGCCCGCGCCACCCGCGCGGATGCGCTCGGCCAGCGTGCCTTGCGGGTTCAGCTCCAGCTCCAGCTTGCCCGTCAGGTACAATTCCTCGAACAGCTTGTTCTCGCCGACATAGGAACTGACCATCTTGCGGATCTGCTTGTTGTCCAGCAGCACCCACAGGCCATAATTGTCCGCGCCGCAATTGTTGGAGATCACCGTGATGTCCTTCACGCCATCGGCGCGCAGCGCGGTGATGCAGTTCTCCGGGTTGCCGCACAGGCCAAAGCCGCCCGACATGATCGTCATGCCGTCGAACAGCAGGCCCGAAAGGGCGCTGGCGGCATCGGGGTAAACCTTGCTCTGCGCCACGGCGTTCCTCGTCTTATGGTGCGGTGCGATATAATCCTCGCGGCGCTGCACTCTGGCAAGCGGTCGTCCGGCTGGACCCCAAATACTTGTTTTCTTTGAACTATTTATGCCTGCCGCCGGCCTTTCTTGCGGCCCCCGCCCCCCTCCCGTACAACCGCCCCGGTTTTCCGCGATTTTCCTTCGAGTCCCCATGAGCAAAGACAAGACATCACGGCCCAAGGCCCGCCTGCCGCGCGGGTTCCGCGACCGCAGCGGGGCCGAACTGGCGGCCGAACGGGCGATGCTGGAAACCATCCGCAAGGTCTATGAGTCCTATGGCTTCGACCCGCTGGAGACCCCGGCTTTCGAATATACCGACGCCCTGGGCAAGTTCCTGCCCGATGTGGACCGGCCCAATGCCGGCGTCTTCTCGCTCAAGGATGACGACGACCAGTGGATGAGCCTGCGCTACGATCTGACCGCGCCGCTCGCCCGCCACGTCGCGGCCAATTTCCAGCACCTCGCCAAGCCCTTCCGCCGCTATGCGGTGGGCACGGTGTGGCGCAATGAAAAGCCCGGCCCCGGCCGCTTCCGCGAGTTCACGCAGTTCGACGCGGACACCGTAGGGTCCGCG
>JAEZBK010000272.1 GCA_023427355.1 Pseudomonadota bacterium | reverse complement strand
GGTGATGATCGCCGAACTGATGCAGTCCGAACCCGGCGATGATTTCTACGACGCCAAGGTCAAGGTGCTTTCGGAAGAGATCAAGCACCATGTGAAGGAAGAGGAAAAGCGTAGCGAAGGCATGTTCGCACAGGCCCGCGAGGGTGGGCTGGACATGGACGCGCTGGCCGACCAGATGGCCGCGCGCAAGGACGAACTGCTGGCGCAGATCAAGGCAAATGGCCTGCCGGCCCCCAAGACCCGCAGCTTCAGCGGCCACAAGCTGGAGCAGAGCCAGCCCGTGGAAGCGGCGGCCTGACCATGACGCCCGATGCGGACAGGCCCGCCGCGCGCAAGCCGGATCCGGACCCCAGCGTGAAAGACCCGGAGGGCGACGCGGCCATTCCCGCCGCGATGCCGCCGGGTGGGGGTGGCGGCGCGAACAGGTCCAACCGGAACGACCCGGCGGGTCAGCAGGGCGGTACCCATGGCGGCGGCAAAGACCGCGCGGCGGTGTAGGGGATGGCCACGATGCGCAAGAACGACGACGATTATGCCGGTAGCGGTCTGGATGGCCCCCACGCGCCATCGCCGGGCATGGTGAGCGGGCTTCTGGCGACGGTAGCCCTGCTGGGCGCTGCGCTGGTTCTGGTCAGCGTCATCGTGGTACGCGATTACAACGCCCGGGGGTGATCCCGGCAGACGTCAGTCCGGCACCATCACCACGATGGGCGCCGCGCCGCCGGGCGCGGGGACCGCGCAGAAGGCGCCGCGCACATCCAGTCTGCGGAAGCGTTCGCTGCTTTCGTAGGAGGCGTGGAGCAGGCTGAAATCCTCAAGCTCATACTGGATGCGGTTGCCGTCGGGTACGAAGGTGATCTTCAAGCCGATGCCCTGGCCCTCGCGCATGGTCTGGCGACAGTCATTCTTCTTCAGCACCATCTCGCACGTCCAGTCGCGGTGACAGGCGCGTAGCCCGTCCAGGCGGTCGCGATCGCGCAGCGCCAGGGTGCTGGCATAGTCCATCTCGTCCCACAATTCGCCGCGATACACTTCCTGCTTCCACAGGGACGGCCGGCCGAAGCGGCGCAACAGGTCGGCGCGGGTGCCCTGGGCGTCGCGGCGGGCGTCCTGCGTGATGCGCTGGTGGTGGGAGATGGCGGCGACGATCCAGCCGCCATCGGTCGCCTGGACATAGCGCAGCGTCACATATTCCGGAAAGCGGTAGGCGTCGGTGCCGGGCGCGCGCGCGATCCAGAAACGGCGCAGGCGCACCGGGCTGTCGCGTTCGGACAGGGCCTGCGCCTCGGTGCGCTGGATCATGGTAAAGCCGCGGCCGATCAGGGCGGCTTCGGCCAGGGGCGCATCCATGCGCAGGCGCACGCCCAGCAGCGCGTGGGACGCCAGGGAGGCGGGGGCATGCAGCGGCCCGATCACATTGCCATAGGCGTCGGTGACGGGCGCGGACGGCGCGGGAGCCTGGTCGCAGCCCGCCGCCAGCAGCAGCGCCAGCAAAAAAAGACCCGGCGCGAACAGATGCGCGCGCCGGGCCTGGTGATGGGTGAGCGGCATGGCCACCTGTCAGGTGACGATCAGTTTCTTCGCCTTCACCGGCACGCGATAGATGCCGTTGCCGCCCGCGATATAGAGATTGCCGTCGGCCCCGAATTCGCAATTGGGCGCGGAGCCGAAGATGCGGATGCGGCCCAGACGCTGGCCTGCAGGCGTGAAGATGCCGATGCCGCTGTCGCCGGAAATCCACAGATTGCCGTTGGAATCCACCTTCATGCCGTCGCCGGATGCCTTGGGGTTGGCGAAATTCTGCGCGGCGCGGTCGATGAGCGGGCGCTCGCCCGTGGAGTTGCCCTGCGCATCCAGCGTGTGGGCGACCCAGCCCATGTTGCCGTCGGTGTGATAGAGGGTGCGGCCGTCAGGCGAGACGGCGACGCCGTTCGGCATCTGATACTTGCCGACCAGCGTGACCGTGTTATCGGGCGCCAGCTTGAAGACGCCGGTATAGTCCATCTCGCGCAGGGGCGAGTTGTTGAGACCGGTCAGGCCGAAGCTGGGATCGGTGAAATAGACCGCCTTGGTCGTGGGCGAGATCGCCATGTCGTTGGGGCTGTTGAAACGCTTGCCGTCAAACCGGTCGGCGACGACGGTGCGCTGCTTGGTGGCGATATCGATGCGGACCAGGGCGCGGGTGCCCTGGTCGGCGGCCAGGATGCCGCCGCGCGCCAGGATCAGGCCGTTGGTGCCCGGCTCGCGGAACTGTGTCTCGTCCACCGGGGTCTGCAGGCCCGAGGGGTCGAGCCAGGGGGTGAGGCCGCCCTTCTGGGTCCACTGGTAGATGCGGTTCTGGCGCGGGTCGGAGGCGAGCAGGAAGCCGTCCGGCCCACCGATCCAGACCGGGCCTTCGCACCAGGTGAAGCCTTGCTGGACGATGTGTTCGATCTTGGCGCCCGGTTCGATCAGGGCGTCGAGGCCGGGGTCGAGGCGCTCCAGCACCGGGGGCTGGGGCGGGCCACCGCGACCGCCACGGC
>JAEZBK010000192.1 GCA_023427355.1 Pseudomonadota bacterium | reverse complement strand
AGGCGATATAGAGCCCGGCGGTTGGGGCCTCGATCACAGACCCCACGCCCAGGATCACGCTGGGATCGGCCTTGGCGAAATGGCGTGAGACATCGAGGAAGACCTGCGAGGCGAAATCGCCCCGGTTGGTGAACTCCACGCATTTGGCGCCGCCATCGGCGCAGGCCTGGATCACCTTGAGGCAGACCTGCGTGTCGGGATGATAGAAGACGGGCACCACGCCCTGGGCCATCATCGCGGCCAGCACCGCCATGCGGTCATGCATCATGTCTGCCTCCCTGATGGCAGCATTGCTAGCGGAAAAGCCGCACGGTGAACAAGCCCGGCTAGAGCCGCCCGATGAACCGCAGCAGCAGCTTTTCCAGGCCGCCATAGGCCTTTTGCGCTTCCTTCAGCGTTTCGGCATGGGTCAGGGGCGCGTCCGACAGGCCAGCCGCCAGGTTGGTCACAAGCGAAAGCGCCGCCACCGTCATCCCGCAATGCCGCGCCGCCAGCACTTCGGGCACGGTGGACATGCCCACCACATCGGCGCCCAACCTGGCGAACAGGCGGATCTCCGCCGGCGTCTCGAAATTGGGACCGGTGACATAGATATAAGTCCCGCGCTGCACCGGCACTCCCGCTTCCTGCGCCGCCTGGGACAGCAGCGCCCGCAGATCCGGATCATAGGCGTCGGTCATGTCGGGAAAACGCGGGCCGATGGCGTCGTCATTGGGACCGATCAACGGATTGACCTGGGCGAAGTTGATGTGATCCTCGATGATCACGATGCTGCCTGCGGGCAGGTCGCGGCGCAGCCCGCCCGTGGCGTTCGTCAGGATCAGGCGCTTGGCGCCCGCCGCCTTCAGGATGCGCACCAGTGTGGCGATGGCCTGTGGCGGATGGCCTTCATAGACATGGATGCGCCCGGCCATGATGGCCAGCTTTTTGCCCGCGACATGGCCGACCATCAGCCGGCCCGCATGGCCCATCACGGTGGAGGGCGCGAAGCCGGGGATGGCGGCATAGGAAAGGCTGCTGGCGTCTTCGAGCACCTGCGCGAAATCGCCGACGCCGCTGCCCAGCACCAGCACGGTTTGGGGCAACGGGCCGCCGAAATGCGCGGTGATGGCCCCTGCCCCCGCCTGGATGAGATCGGTTTCCTGCTGCATGCAACCCCTTGAGACCATGAGGGCCTGTCATGGACAAGGCCCGGCTTTCTTGGAACAATGGCAGGCAAGATCACTTTGCGAAAGACGTTTGCCGCGTCTGGAGTTTTCGCCTTGCGCGCCATCATCGCAGTTCTGGATTCCTTCGGCCTGGGCGCGCTGCCCGATGCCGGGGCGTTCGGGGACGAAGGCGCTAACACTTTCGGCCATATTATACAGGCCTGCGCGGACGGGCGCGGCGACAATGCGCGCCGGCGTGGCCCCTTGCAGGTGCCCCATCTGTTGTCGCTGGGTTTGGGGCTGGCCGCGCACGAAGCCGATCCGCGGGTCGCAGCGATGACGCATGGGCCGGTCACCGGCCGTTATGGCGCGGCGGCGGAACGGTCAAAGGGCAAGGACACGCCATCGGGCCATTGGGAGATGATGGGCCTGCCGGTGGACTATGACTGGGGGTATTTCCCCCGGACCACGCCCACCTTCCCGGCGGAATTGACGGCCGCCTTTATCGCGCGCGCCCGGCTGCCCGGCGTGCTGGGCGACTGCCACGCCTCGGGCACCACCATCATCGAGGAGCTGGGCGAGGAGCATATCCGCACCGGCAAGCCCATCATCTATACCAGCGCCGACTCAGTCTTTCAGATCGCCGCGCACGAGACTCATTTCGGGCTGGAGCGGCTCTATGAGATTTCGCAGATCGCCCGCGAACTGGTGGATGCCCACAATGTCGGGCGCGTGATCGCGCGGCCTTTTGTGGGCGAGCGGCGCGGGCAATTCCAGCGCACCTACAACCGCCACGACTATGCCATGCCGCCGCGCGCGCCCACCCTGCTGGACGTGGCCAAGGACAATGGCCGCGCCGTGATCGGCATCGGCAAGATTTCCGACATCTTCGCCGGGCAGGGCCTGACGCAGAGTATTCCCACCCAGGGCAATGACGATACCTTCGATCGCATGATGCAGTGTGTGCGCGATGCGCCCGATGGCTCGATCACCTTCGCGAACTTCGTGGATTTCGACCAGTCCTTTGGCCATCGCCGTGATATTGCCGGCTATGCCGGGCCGCTGGAGGATTTCGATGCGCGCATTCCGGCGCTGCAGGCCGCGCTGACGTCCGGCGACCTAGTGGTGTTGAGCGCCGACCATGGCTGCGATCCCACCATGCCGGGCACCGACCACACCCGCGAATATATCCCCGTGCTGGCCTTTGGCCCCGGCATCGCGCCCGGCCCGGTGGGCAAGCGCGACAGCTTTGCCGATATCGGCCAATCCATCGCCCGCCACCTGCGCCTGCCCGATCTAGCGCATGGCATATCCTTCCTGTGAGACGCCATGGAACGTGAAAGTCCCTATCGCAACGTCACCGCCACCGACATGGAGCCTTGCGCGACACCGCAGGAGGCCGTGGACCGGCTGACCTCCCTATATGAAGAAGCCATCGCCGCCATCGAGGCGCGCTTCGTCGCATTCTCGCGCGGCGAGGACATCCCCAAGGGCGATGATCCGGTCTATCCCTATCTCAGCATTGACGTGCCGCGCGGCGACATCGCGGTCAGCACGCTGGCTTTCGGAAAAGTCACGCGGCCCGGCCGCTACGGCACCACCATCACCGCGCCGCTTTTGTTCCGCAGCTACCTGATCGAGCAGCTCACCCTGCTGGCGGACAACTACAAGGCGCGCATCTTTGTGGGCAAAAGCCGCGACACGATCCCGCTGACCTTCGCGGTAGAGCGCGCGGCCGCCGCGATGGATGCCGAGGCGCGGCGGCGGCTGACGGACCGTTTTCCCATGCCCAGGCTGGACACGGCGCATGACAGCATCGTGGACGGCGCGCGCTGGGATGGACCGGGGCCTGCGCCCCTGTCGCTGTTTTCCGCCGAGCGCGTGGATTTCTCGCTGCACCGGCTGCGCCATTACACCGGCACCGATCCCGATCATTTCCAGAACTTCGTGCTGTTCACCAATTACCAGCGCTATATCGACGAATTCCAGGTGTATGCGGCGCGGGAGGTCGAAGCCGGGCGCGCGCTGCGCTTTGTCGAGCCGGGCGACCGCATCACCGAACGCGGGCGCGAGCCCACCCGCCCGCCGCTGGCCAAGCTGCCGCAGATGCCCGCTTATCATCTGGTGCTGGACAAATATGAAGGCATCACGCTGATCAATATCGGCGTGGGGCCCTCCAATGCCAAGACCCTGACCGATCACCTGGCCGTGTTGCGGCCGCATGTGTGGCTGATGATCGGCCATTGCGGCGGCCTGCGCGCCTCGCAGCGGCTGGGCGATTATGTGCTGGCCCATGCCTATCTGCGCGACGACCAGGTGCTGGACGAAATATTGCCCACCGCTATTCCCATTCCCGCCCTCGCGGAAGTGCAACTGGCGCTGGCCCAGGCGGTGGTCGAGGTCACGGGCGTGGAAGGCCAGGTGCTGAAGGACCGGCTGCGCACCGGCACCGTGGTGACGACGGCGGACCGCAACTGGGAACTGCGTTTCGACCAGCTTTCTATGCGCTTCAACCAGTCCCGCGCCATCGCGATCGACATGGAGTCGGCCACCATCGCCGCAAACGGCTATCGCTTCCGCGTGCCCTATGGGACGCTGCTGTGCGTTTCCGACCGGCCACTGCATGGCGAGATCAAGCTGCCGGGCATGGCCGATGCCTTCTATGAGGAACGCGTCAGCCAGCATCTGCAGATCG
Organism: Pseudomonadota bacterium; assembly: GCA_023427355.1. Classification (GTDB taxonomy): domain Bacteria; phylum Pseudomonadota; class Alphaproteobacteria; order Micropepsales; family Micropepsaceae; genus Rhizomicrobium. The sequence continues at coordinate 2,072 of JAEZBK010000192.1, read as the reverse complement.
GCATTCGCGCGCTGGAGCTGCTGCGCAAGGAGGCGCACAACGGCACGCTGCATTCGCGCAAGCTGCGCAGCTTCACCGAACCGGCGTTCCGCTAGTCATCCACGCCGCATGGACAGCCTCTGGGCCCTGTTCTAGCGTTTGGCCATGCGGCCAACGCCCCAAATCCTGCCCAGCGGTGGCGTGCCGCGAACCATTTCGACGCCCTTGCCTGAAAATGCGGCAGGGGCTGCCCGTATCCGCGTCAAATGCCGCGAGGGCGACACAGCCCTGGCCGACCTCTACCACGCCCAGCCCTTGCGGGTCTTGTTTCCGCTGCGCGTGCCGGGCGATATTTTTCAGGCGGCGATCACCTGCGTTGCGGGCGGCCTGGTGGCGGGCGACCGGCACGACATAGATGTGACGCTGGACGCGGGGGCGAAGGCGCTGGTGATGGGACAGGCGGCGGAAAAGATTTACCGGTCGAACGGGCCCGACTGCACGATCAACGTCAACCTGCGCGCTGGTGACGATGCCTGGCTGGAATGGCTGCCGCAGGAAACCATACTGTTCGACCATGCCCGGCTGCGCCGGACCAACCGCGCGCAGATCGCCGCCACGGGACGGATGCTGGCGGGCGACATACTGGTCTTTGGCCGCACCGCCCATGACGAAATCCTGCGCACCGGCCTGGTGCATGACGCCTGGGCCATCCGCGACGATGCCGGGCGCCTGCACTGGAAGGATGTGCTGCACATGGAAGGCGACCTGCGCGCGACCATCGCGAACCCTGCCTGTTTCGACGGCGCGCAGGCCAGCGCAAGCCTCATCTTCCGCGCCCCCGATGCGGGCGCACATCTCGACATGGCCCGCGCCATCACTGACGGCGTGGAAAGCGCCACGCTGCGCGCGGGCGTGACATCGTTCAACACCCTGCTTCTGGCGCGCTTCATCGGCAGGAACGCGCTGGAACTGCGCGAAGCCTTTGCGAAATTGTGGTGCGGCCTGCGCCATGCGGCAGCGGGCCTGCCGCCTGTCATGCCGCGCCTTTGGAGCGTCTGAATGAACCTGACACCGCGTGAGAAAGACAAGCTGCTGATCGCCATGGCCGCCATGGTGGCGCGCCGCCGCCGCGAACGGGGCGTGAAGCTGAACTATCCCGAAGCCATCGCCCTGATCAGCGACCATGTGGTCGAAGGCGCGCGCGACGGCAAATCGGTCGCCGCCCTGATGCAGGAAGGCGCGCAGGTGCTGACCCGCGCCGAGGTGATGGAAGGCGTGGCGGAAATGATCCATGAAGTGCAGGTGGAGGCGACATTCCCCGATGGGGTGAAGCTGGTCACCGTGCACGAACCGATACGGTGAAAGCATGATCCCCGGTGAACTCTTCGTCCAGGATGGCGAGATCGAACTGAATGTGGGCCGGCCCACCGTGACGCTGATGGTCGCCAACACCGGCGACCGGCCCATCCAGGTGGGCTCGCATTATCATTTCTTCGAAACCAACAACGCCCTGTCGTTCGACCGCGCGGCCGCGCGCGGGTACCGCCTCGACATTCCAGCGGGAACGGCGGTGCGGTTCGAGCCCGGCCAGAGCCGCCAGGTGCAACTGGTGAAGTTTGCCGGGACGGGCACGGTCTACGGCTTCCAGGGCCGCATCAACGGGGCATTGTAAGATGAGCTTCCGCATTTCCCGCAGCGCCTATGCCTCGATCTATGGCCCCACGGTGGGCGACAAGGTCAGGCTGGCCGATACCGACCTGATCATCGAGGTGGAAAAAGACCTCACCATCTATGGCGAGGAAGTGAAGTTCGGCGGCGGCAAGGTGATCCGCGATGGCATGGGCCAGAGCCAGGTCACGCGCGCGGGCGGCGCGGTGGACACCGTCATCACCAATGCGCTGATCGTGGACCATTGGGGCATCGTCAAGGCCGATGTCGGCCTGAAGGATGGGCGCATCCATGCCATCGGCAAGGCGGGCAATCCCGATGTGCAGCCTGGCGTGAACATCATCATCGGGCCGGGTACCGAAGCCATTGCGGGCGAAGGCCGCATCCTGACGGCGGGCGGCATAGACAGCCATATCCACTGGATC
>JAEZBK010000269.1 GCA_023427355.1 Pseudomonadota bacterium | reverse complement strand
GACCAAGTTCGTGCTCTCCAAGGCGCTGAAGCTGGGCCTCAAGCCCATCGTGGTCATCAACAAGATCGACCGTTCCGACGCCCAGCCGGAAGAAACGCTGGAGTCCATCTACGACCTGTTCCTGTCGCTGGAAGCCAGCGATCACCAGCTCGACTTCCATCACCTCTATGCGTCCGGCCGCAATGGCTGGGCGGTGGACGAGCTGGCGGACGAGCGCAAGGATCTTTCGCCGCTCTTCCGGCGCATCGTCGAGGATGTGCCGCCGCCCAAGCCCCAGGCGCTGGCCAGCGATGATCATCCGTTCACCATGCTGGTGACGACGCTGGAAGCCGACCCCTTCCTGGGCCGCATCCTGACGGGCCGCATCGAGTCCGGCGTTGTCACCATGGGTCGCAACATCAAGGTTCTCTCGCGCACCGGCGAGATCATCGAGAAGGCCCGCATCACCAAGCTGCTGGCGTTCCGCGGCCTGGCCCGCGTGCCCGTGGACCGCGCCGAAGCCGGCGACATCGTCGCCATCGCCGGCCTGGAAACCGCCACGGTCGCCGATACGCTGTGCGACCTGACGGTGGAGCAGCCGGTGCCGTCGCACCCGATTGATCCGCCGACCCTGTCCATGACGCTGGCGGTCAATGACAGCCCTTATGCCGGCCGCGAAGGCGACAAGGTGCAGTCCCGCGTCATCCGCGAACGGCTGCTGCGCGAGGCCGAAGGCAATGTTGCCCTCAAGGTGGCGGAAACCGGCGATGGCGCATTCGAAGTGTCGGGCCGTGGCGAACTCCAGCTCGGCGTGCTGATCGAATCCATGCGCCGCGAAGGCTTTGAACTCTCCATCTCCCGCCCGCGCGTGGTGATGAAGACCGAGAATGGCGAAAAGCTCGAGCCGATCGAGGAAGTCACCGTGGACGTGGACGATGCCTATACCGGCACGGTCATCGAGAAGATCTCCCTGCGCAAGGGCGAGATGGTGGACATGCGTCCCACCGGCGCCGGCAAGACCCGCATTGTCTTCCATGCCCCCGCCCGCGGCCTGATCGGCTATCACGGCGAATTCCTGACCGACACCCGCGGCATCGGCGTCATGAACCGCATGTTCCTGGAATATGCGCCGCACAAGGGCCCGATGGCCGGGCGCACCAATGGCGTGCTGATCTCGACCGAGCAGGGCGAGGCGGTGACCTATGGCCTCTGGTACATCGAGGAGCGCGGCAAGCTCTTCATCTCCGGCGGCGCCAAGGTCTATCAGGGCATGATCATCGGCCAGAACGCCAAGGACAACGACCTGGACGTCAATCCCCTCAAGGCCAAGCAGCTCACCAATATCCGCTCCACCGGCAAGGACGAGGCCGTGCGTCTCACCCCCATCGTGCCGATGACGCTGGAACAGGCCATGGCCTATATCGAGGATGACGAGCTGGTCGAGGTCACGCCGCAGAATATCCGCCTGCGCAAGCGGGAGTTGCTGCCGCACATGCGCAAGCGCGCCAAACAGTCGGCCGACGCCTAAAATGCTCGCCGCTGCGATGCCGGGCGGCTAGGCTGCTGCGCGGTATCGGAGCGTGCGCATGTTCAAACGGTTTTTCGAAGGCGAAGCCGCCGGCGGCATCCTGCTGATGCTCGTCACGGTGCTGGCGCTTGTCACCGCCAATTCTCCGCTCGCGCCGGCCTATTTCAGCACGCTCCATGCCTATGCGGGTGGTCTCAGCATCCATCATTGGATCAATGACGGGCTGATGGCCCTGTTCTTCCTGCTGGTGGGACTGGAAATCCGCCGCGAACTGGGCGCTGGCGAACTATCCACCTGGCCGCGCCGCATCCTGCCGGGCGTGGCCGCCCTGGGCGGCATGGCCGTGCCCGCCTTGATCTATGCCGCGATCAAACGCGGCAGCGGCGTGGCGCTGCATGGCTGGGCCATTCCCACCGCGACCGACATAGCCTTTTCGCTGGGCGTGCTGGCGTTGTTCGGTTCGCGCGTTCCCCTGGCGCTCAAGGTCTTCCTTACCGCGCTGGCGATCCTCGACGATCTTTTCGCGGTGATGATCATCGCCCTGTTCTACGGCTCCGGGCTCGATGCGGTATGGCTGGGCGGCGCGGCCTTGCTGGGGCTGGCGATTTTCGGCCTTTCGCGCATGCGCATCCTCCTGCTGTGGCCCTATCTGCTGCTGGGCGCAGGCCTGTGGTTCTGCATCCTGAAGTCCGGCATCCACGCCACGCTGGCCGGTGTCATTCTGGCCTTCCTGATGCCGACCCAGGCGCTGCCGGGCTCGCCATCGGCAAAATTGGAGCATGGGCTGGTGCGGTGGGTGGCCTTCCTCATCGTTCCGGTATTCGCCTACGCCAATGCCGGTGTTTCCCTGGCGGGGCTGGGGCTGGAGACCCTGTTGCAGCCAGTGACCCTGGGCGTGGCGGCCGGGCTCTTTGTCGGCAAGCAGGCGGGCATTTTCGGCGTCACATGGGCGGCGGTGCGGCTCGGCCTTGTGCAACTGCCGGCGGGGATCACCTGGCGTGGGCTTTACGGCGTCTCCCTCCTGTGCGGCATCGGTTTCACCATCAGCCTGTTCATCGGTGCGCTGGCCTTCCGTGACCCATCTCTGCAGGACGCCGCCAAGCTCGGGGTTCTGGCCGGTTCGCTGTTGTCGGGCCTGATAGGTCTGATCGTGCTGCGGGTGGCCTTGCGCGACGGCGTCAGCGGCGCAACAGATGGAAGATCATGACTGATTCCATTGCCCTGCTGGGCGCGCTGGCCGGGCTGTGCACGACGATCTCCTTCCTGCCGCAACTGGTGCGGGCCTGGCGCACCCGTTCCACGCGCGACATTTCCCTTCCCATGTTTTCCCTGCTGGTGTTCGGCATCTTCCTGTGGCTGATCTATGGGGCTTTGATCGGCGATGTACCCCTGATCCTGGCCAATGGCGTCAGCCTCTGCCTCACCAGTTCGATTCTTTATTTGAAGCTCCGTCACGGCTAGGCTTGCCCAATGACCATCGTCGATCCCGATACCATCGCGCTTGCACACCGGCTCTGCGAAGCCTCCGGCGCCGCGATCCGTCCCCATTTCCGCCAGCGCATAGAAGTCGTGAACAAGCTCGAAGATGCGTTCGATCCCGTCACCGAGGCCGACAAGGGCGGCGAACGCGCGATCCGCGCCATCCTCGATGCCGAGCGGCCGGATGACGCCATCCTCGGCGAGGAGTATGGCGAGAAGGCCGGTACCTCGGGCTGGCGCTGGGTGCTTGATCCGGTTGACGGCACGCGCTGCTTCATCACGGGGCGCCATGAATGGGGCTCGCTGATCGCGCTGGAGAAGGACGAAGTGCCTGTCATGGGTATTCTCGACCAGCCGGTGCTGGGCGAACGATATATCGGCGTCAATGGCCGTACCGAACTTCACCAGGCGGGCCGCGTTACGCCCTTGCGCACGCGCGCCTGTCCCCAGGTGAAGGATGCCGTGCTTTGCGCCACCGATCCGTCCGCCTACATGACGCCCGCCCAGGTGGCGGCTTTCGATCGGGTGAAGGCCGCGGCCCGCCTCACCCGGTATCATGGTGATTGCTACATCTTCGCCATGCTGGCGATGGGCTTCATTGACGTGATCGTCGAAGGCGCCTTCCGTCGCTGGGACATTGCGGCGCTTGTACCGTTGGTGGAGGGCGCAGGCGGCGTCATCACCAATTGGCAGGGCGGCGTGTGGCGCGATGGCGATGCGGTTGTCGCCAGCGGCGATCCGCGTCTGCATGACGCCATCATCCGGCTGCTTCAGGATTGACGCATCGGCGTCCTGATGCAGCCATGATTGCGCCGCAAAGCCGGAGAAAGCCGCGCTAAACCTGCCTTAATCTGCCTTTGTTGCGCCTTGGCGGAACCTCGCGCATGCCCTTCCGTTCACATCCTGCAGCTGAATATGACATTGCAGGAGCGATGATGACTGACATGCGCAACTTCCATTCGACGCCGTCCAACGATACCCACGCGCACACCGTGCTGGTGGATAGCGACGATGTGATCGCCAAGGATCGCTATGCCCTCGAAGAAGATGGCGCGGGCCTTGGGCAATTCCATTATTCCGGCGGGGAATATGCCGAAAACCAGAACGGCACTGCCAAGGTGCTGGGCGCACTTGTGATTGCGCTGATGGTGGGCTCGGCCGGCGCGTATGTGTATGCGACGATGCCCGCGCAGCAGCAGGATGTTGTTGCCAATGCCGATCTGCCGCGCCCGATGGGCCCCGGCGCGACCGCCGCCATGACGCCGCCTGCCACGGCGCCGGCCATGGATGCCTTGTCGGGCGACACCTCCAACAACACGCCCGAAGCGACGGCGATGGATACGCCTGCTGCGCCCGTGACGGCCCCGGCCCCCACGCGTACGGCCCAGGCGCCCGTGACCCCGGCTCCCGCCACTCCGGCCCCGGTGACGGTGGCGCCTGCCCCGGCAGCGGTGACGCCTCCGGTGGCTCCGGTGATGCCGCAGACCCAGGCCTCTGCGATCCCCGAGCCGGTAAGCCCCACGCCGCCTGCTTCGGCCATCGCCGGCAATCCGCCGCTGAATGAACAGTCGGCGGCTCCGGTGGAAGCTGCGCCGGCAATCCCGGTGGAAGCTGCTCCGGCAGCGGCCGAGCCTGCCCAGCCTGCGTCCCCCGCAGCCCCTGCGGTGACGCCGTCGGAGCCGGCCCAGCCCATCCAGTAATTACGGGCCTGAAAATCCCGTAAGCTGCCGTGCCCCGGTGATGCCAAAAGCATCATCGGGGCATGGTGCTTCAGGACGCCAGGAAATCGTCCACCGCATGCCACCATTGGGCACGCAGTGCGTCCCGCTCCATCAGGACTTCATGTCCTGCGTCGGCGATCTCGATATACCGGGCATGGGGCAGGCGTTCGGCAAAGGCGCGGGTTTGTGCCGTCAGCACGATGCGATCCTTGCCCGCGCCGATAAGCAGGAGCGGGGTCGTGATGTGCGGGGCCTGTGTGGCCAGCCAGCGCATCGAGGCCATGGCTGCTTTCAGCCAGCTCCATGTCGCGCCGGCCAGCCGCAGGGCGGGCTGGTCCACCAGGATTTTCTGGGTACGGGCGAAACGCATGGCATCGGATGTCACCATTTGGGTGGCGAAGGTGATGCGATGCGGGTCGCGCCCTTCCATGCCCCAGACCCAGCGGCTGCCGCGCCCCATCAGGGTCTGGGCCGCCGTCACCAGGCCCACGAACCAGGCGGCGTTGCCGCGAAACGACACAGCAAGCATGGGGGCCGTCACGATGGCCTTGGCAAAGCCGTCCGGATGGCGCGCCAGATAGCGCAGAAGATTGTGCCCTCCCATGGAATGGGCGATCGCGATGGGCCGCCTGCCATGCGCCAGGGGCAAGGCGACCTGTTCCAGGAAGGCCGCCAGGTCGGCATCATACTCTGAGAAATCCCGCACATAGCTTTTGCGGCTGTCATCGGGCAGCAGCCGGTCCGACCCGCCCTGGCCGCGCCAGTCGAAGGTCGCCACGGCAAAGCCGCGAACCCGCAACTCGTCTATGACCTCGAAATATTTTTCGATGAATTCGGTCTGGCCATTCAGCAGCACACACAGGCCGCGATCGGGGGCCGACGGGTCGGCCGGGAATTGGGCGGCCCGCAATCGCACCGTGCCTGCCTGGAAGAACACAGGGTCCAGAATGTCCGCCGCCGCCCGCATAAGTACCGGTTTTAGGGCGGATTTGCGCGTTTTCAAGGGGTTGAAGCCCCTTGCGTGCCGCCTATTTCCAGTCGGACAGGCGGCCGTCCTGGCGCCTGCCATGAAACCAACGCTTCAAGAGGTTGAACATGCGCAACGACTACTCGCCCTTTTTCCGCAGCACTGTCGGCTTTGACCGTCTGCTGAACCTGCTCGAAACCGCCGAAGGCACGCCGGGCTATCCCCCCTACAACATCGAGCGCAGCGACGAGAACAACTATCGTGTCACCGTTGCCGTTGCCGGCTTCGCCGAGAAGGACCTCGCCGTCGAGGTGAAGGACAATGTCCTCACCGTCACCGGCAAGCGCGACGAAGGCGAAAAGCCCGCCTATCTCCACCAAGGCATCGCCGGACGCGCCTTTGAGCGCCAGTTCCAGCTTGCCCAGCATGTTGTGGTGAAGGGCGCGCGCCTCGAAAACGGCCTGCTCCATGTGGACCTGGAACGTATCGTGCCGGAAGAGAAGAAGCCGCGCCGCATCCAGATCAATGCGCCCGACCTGAAGACGATCGAAGGCCAGAAGGCCGCCTGATCCATCGGCCTTAACCAACGCGACAGAAGGCGGGAGAGGAAAACCTCTCCCGCCTTTCGCTTTTGGGCCGCGCTCATTAAGGTTGCCGCTGCTTCGATCCGGCGAGGCCTGTTTGGCATTTTGGCAATCGCAACCTGCGGCAAAAGCCACTGACCTCGAGTCGGTGCGCGCCCGCTATGCTGCGGCCTTCGTCCGTTTTGGCGTCCCCACGGACATTTCGGTGGTTCCCGGGAGCCTGGGTCCGATCCCCGGAGAATGGCACAAGGCCGGCGATGACGGCCGGGTGCTGCTGTATTTCCATGGCGGCGGCTATGTCGCCGGATCGCCCGAAACCCATCGTGGCCTGGTGGCGAAGCTGGTGGAGGCCAGCGGCGTGAGCGCCTTCGTGCCCCGCTATCGCCTGGCGCCGGAAAATCCCTTTCCCGCTGCGGTGCGCGATGGGTTGGATGCGTATCGCGCCCTGATCGCCAAGGGGATTTCCCCCGGTTCCATCCTGCTGGCCGGCGACGAGGCGGGTGGCGGACTGGCTTTCGCCGTGGCGCTGGCCGGGCGCAATGCCGGGCTGGAACGGCCCGCGGGCGTGGCGGCGCTTTCGCCTTGGGCGGACATGGCGCTGTCGGGCCCCTCCGTGCTGGGGAACCGCGCCAGCGATACGCAATTGTCGTGGGAACAGCTTTTCCTGTGCGCGCGCGCCTATCTGCGCAAATCAAATCCTTGCGACATCTATGCGTCATCCGCCTTCGCCGCGCTCAAGGACTTTCCGCCGGTGATGGTCCATGCGGGCGCAGCGGAAATCCTGCGCGATGATGCGTCCAAGCTGGGCGACCGCGCGGCGGAAGCCGGCGTGGCGGTAAGCGTGGAGATCTATGATGGCATGGGCCATCTCTTCCAGGCCGATCCCAGACTGAATGAGGCAAAGGTTTCGCTGGGCCGTCTGGGGCAGTTCATCCGCACCCGAACCGCTGTGCTGGTGGAATAAACTAGGCGCTGGCCGCCAGGGCTTCCGCGAACCGCATGGGCAGTTTGGCCCCTGATGTATCGCAGCCATCCATTTCGCACCCGGACAGGTCGGTGTCCGACAGGTTGGCATAGGACAGGTCCGCGCCTGACAGGCGCACGCGCTTGAGGTCCGCGCCGCGGAAATCCGCATACCGCGCTTCGGCATTGTCGAGGCGCGCGGGCAGCAGGCGTCCGGCCGAGATCATCAGCGGCCCCAGCTTGGTATCGCGCAGATCGGCATGGTTGAGCTTGGCGCCGGAAAAGTTCACCCCGCGCAGGTCCGCGCCGCGCAGGCGCGCGGAGCGCAGGTCGGCGCCCGACAGGTTGCTGCCCTGGAGCGAGGTGCCTTCCAGGTCCAGCCCGTAAAGCTGTGCCCCCGGCGCGATCAGCGCGGTCAGCATGCGATGCGACAGCTTCTGCGCCAGGCGCATGTCCATGCCGGTCAGGTCGGCGGGGCGGCCTTCCCGGCCTTCCGTTTCGGCCCAGCGGGCATGGTCGTCCACCAGGCGCTGCACCGTGGCAGTCATCTCCGGGTCCACCTTGGGCAATTCGCGCAATGCCTTGGAAAGGTCAGCGCCATGGGTATTGGCCAGGTCGAGCTTGGCTCCCAGCAGGATGGCGCCGCCCAGATCGGCCCCCGACAGGTTGCAACCCGACAGGTCTGCATTCTCCAGGTTGGCCCCTTTGAGGTTGGCCTGGCGCAGGTTGGCCCGGGTCAGGCGGCAGCCCTTCATGACGGCATCGGTGAAGTCCGCCTGGATCGCCATGGCGCCCGTCATCTTGGCGCGCTCCAGATTCGCGGAGTTGAGCAGGGCGGCGGGCATTTCGGAGGGGCCCAGGTCATGCTGCAGCACCCGCAGGTTACCGTATCTGTCCTTTTCCGCGATGGTGCCTTCGCGCAGGTCGGCCTCATACAGGTCGGCCCCGATCAGGTTGGCCCCGCGCAGGCTGGCGCCGCGCATGTCCACCCGGCGCATGGACGCGCCGGTCAGGTTGGAGCGGCGCAGGTCGGCCCCGAAAAAGCTGGCCGAATCCAGCTTGGCGCCGGCAAGGTTGGTCTCTTCCAGAATGGCGCCCGTGAAGTCGGCATCGGCCAGGTTGCGCCCCGACAGGTCCAGTCCCGACAGGTCGCAGAAGATGAACACGGCGCGGGCCCCGCCCATGCGCCCGGAATAGAGCATCTCATGGCGCGCGGCGGCGGCGCTCACATCCTTCTGGGTGAGCTTGGCAAACCCGGTATGGCGGGCCTGGGTCATCGGCTTTCAGCGCCCCGTTTGAGCCTTTTCAAGCGATATTCTGGCCCCAGCCGCCTAACGTCCGATTAAGGCGCGAAAAATTGCTGTTGAACCGGCCCAAAGGCCGGGTACAAAGGCGGTCAAAGCCCTGTCCGGGCGCCCGAGGGGGCGCCGGACGGGCTTTTCTGAATGAAGGAAACGGGTTAGCGACCAGCCGGGCAAAGGCCCGTGACGCCCAGCACCGTGCCGGACCGGACTGTCCCCTGAAGGACAGGCCAGGGAATGGCCGGATATGGCGGGCAAAGGTCGCCCACTGGCGAACAAAGAGGTTGGACTTTTGATCAAGCACCGTCTGATGCTTTCCGCCGCTGCGGCCGTCCTTCTGGCCTCGCCGATGGCGGCCCTGGGCGACGTCACCATTGACACCGCCCGCACCGATCAGGTCCTGACCAGCACCTCGGGCAACGTCACCGTTGCGAACACCGGCTCGATCTCCCTGCGCAGCAACGGCGCGGCGCTGGTGATCAACAGCAACAACAGCGTCACCAACAACGGCATCATTTCGAACCTCAATACCCAGGGCGCGATCGGCGTCCTGATAGACACCAGCGCCCAGACCATCGTGGCGCCGACGCCCGGCCTGCTCAGCACCAACACCATTTCCCTGGCGGGCACCGGCGACAACAAGGTTGCCGTGATGATTTCCGGCGCCAATCCCTATTTCGGCAACATCACCTTCAACAACGCCACGCCCGCCGCCAACAACAATGGCGCCGGCGCCACCATCATCGTGGAAGGCGACAATTCCGCGGCTTTCCGCCTGATGCTGGGCAGCCGCGTGGATGGCGACATCACCTTTGGCGGCTCCATCACGGGCCTGCCGACGGCGAACAGCACCACCGCCTCGAGCAGCTCGCTTTTCCTGTTCGACGGCGAGACCAACGGCAATATCTACTTCGATTCATCCGCTGCGATCAGCAATGCCGGCAGCGGCGCGCGCGGCATCGCCATCCTGGGCGCGGTCAAGGCTTGCACCAACAGCGCCAATTCGGCGGCGCAGCTTGCGGCGGGCTACACCTGTGTCACCGATGGCGGCAAGGGCTCGGGTTCGCTGATCAATGCCGGCCAGATCGTGGCTGTCGGCCAGGTGACGATCAATCCCAACAGCAAGGAGGCGCCGCTGGAAGGCGGTTCCGTGCTCCAGATCGGCAACAGCATCGAAGGTGGCTTCTACCAGTCGGGTCCGGCCACGGCGAATGCGGGCCTGCCTTCCGGCTCGCTCAGCGGCAACGGCGCCAACGGCAGCGCCGTCCTGCGCATTGATCCGCTTCTGTCCAACACGGTGAGCGGCGTGCGCGGGCCGATCAACCTGGGCATCCTGCCGACCGGCATTGACGGGCTCGACGGCGGTCAATGGTCGATTCTCAATCGCGGCAACATCATCGCCCAGCCGACAGGCGCGCAGGTCAGCACCAACGCGGTCTTCATCCAGGGCGCCTCCACCGCAACCTATACCTGCCTGGGCAATGGCGACTTCGCCGGCTGCGGCAGCGACGGCAAGGGCGGTATCCTCAACACCGGCGCGATCCGCGCCATCGCCACCACCAACGCGCAGACGCTGGTCCAGCAGAACATCAGCGCCACCGCCGTCTCCATCGGCGCCTATGCCGCGGTTCCGCACCTCAAGATCGAGGCGCAGAATACCGG
>JAEZBK010000147.1 GCA_023427355.1 Pseudomonadota bacterium | reverse complement strand
TCATAGGCGGCGGTGCGGGCAAAGGCGCGCTGCGCCAGCGTGCGGCGCAGGGCGTGCGTGGTGGCGCCGTTGTTGGCACCCATTTCCGCCAGTACGGCGGCATAGTCTTCCACGTCCACGACCACGGTGGTCCAGTCGTGGTTCTTGGCGGCGCTGCGGGTCATGGCCGGACCGCCGATATCGATATTCTCGATCGTGGTCTCGAAATCGGCGCCGCGCGCCACCGTGGCCTCGAACGGATAGAGGTTGCAGACCAATAGATCTATGCCCTCGATCCCATGGGCCTTCATCGCCTCGGCATGGTCGGCCTTGTCACGCAGCGCCAGGAGACCACCATGGACATTGGGATGCAGGGTCTTGACCCGCCCGTCCATCATCTCGGGAAAGTCGGTGATTTCCGAAACGTCCAGCACCTCCAGACCGGCATCGCGCAGCGCCTTGGCGGTGCCGCCGGTCGAGATCAGCGTCACGCCATGCCCGGCCAGGCCTTTTGCGAATTCCAGCAACCCGGTCTTGTCCGAGACGGAGAGCAGGGCACGGGAAATCTTGCGAAGGGACATTGGCGACTCGCAGGTTTGGGCGGTGTCGCGGGCCTCTTACTTCTTCAGGAACCAATAGAAAAGGCCCAAACCCGCACTTGCGCACAGCGACCAGGTGGCGGGAATCCGCAAGGGTCGGCCCTGCCATTGCATCACGAAATCCAGCGGTTGCGGTTCCAGGTCCAGAACCAGGAAAACCGGGACCAGCATAATCGCCCCCAGGACCACGATCACAAGGACGAAGAACAGCTTGCGCATCAGGAACCCGGCTGCATCGGGATCAGGCCCAGCCGGGAAAACAGCGCCCGGTCTTCCTCCGCCACCGGATTGGGGGTGGTCAGCAGCTTCTCGCCATAGAAGATGGAATTGGCCCCGGCGAGGAAGCACAGCGCCTGTGTTTCGTCGCTCATAGTCTCGCGGCCCGCCGACAGGCGCACCATGGACCGTGGCATGGTGATGCGCGCCACCGCGATGGTCCGCACGAAATCCAGTGGATCGAGCGGCGATGACAGACCCTGCGGCGTGCCTTCGATCTGCACCAGGGCATTGATCGGAACGCTTTCGGGATGGACGGGCAGGGTGGCAAGGGCATGGATAAGGCCAGTCCGGTCCTCTGCCGTCTCGCCCATGCCGACAATGCCGCCGCAGCAGACATTGATGCCGGCCTCGCGCACATGGCCCAGCGTGTCGAGCCGGTCCTGATAGGTTCGTGTACTGATGATATGGCGATAATATTCGGGCGAGGTATCGAGATTGTGGTTGTAATAGTCCAGCCCGGCGCCTTTAAGCCGCTGCGCCTGCGGCGCGGACAGCATGCCCAGCGTGACGCAGGTTTCCATGCCCATCGCCTTGACGCCCTCGACCATGGCGCAGACGGCGTCCAGGTCGCGATCTTTAGGCTCGCGCCAGGCCGCGCCCATGCAGAAGCGGCTGGCACCCGCCGCCTTGGCCTTGGCGGCGTCGGCCAGCACGGCCTCCACCGCCATCATCTTGGAGGCCTTCAGGCCGGTGTCGTGTTTCGACGACTGGCTGCAATAACCGCAATCCTCCGGACAGCCTCCGGTCTTGATCGAAAGCAGGGTCGAAATCTGCACCTGGGTGGGATCGAAATGGGCGCGATGCACGCTCTGGGCGCGGAACATCAACTCCGGGAAGGGCAGGGCGAAAAGGGCCGCAATCTCGTCGCGCGTCCAGTGGGTGCGCGGGGCTGTCTTCAAATCGGGAGCAGGTGCGTTCATGACGCTCATAATACCATAATGGTGCCCCAGGCCGGACTTGAACCAGCATGCCCGTGAAGGCGACAGATTTTGAGTCTGCTGCGTCTACCGTTCCGCCACAGCGGCAGCGAATTTCCTGAACGGAGGGCGGACTATAGCCATGGCCCCGCCGCGGTCAAATGCAAAGAAATCAAGGCACTAGAGCAAAAATCGGGCCCTGCGCGCATTTGCGGGCACCATCGGCGTTCCCTGGCGTTCGCAGATGGACCACACCCGCCGGACCGCATGACCCTCCCCAGCATTGCCGATCGCATGACACGGCATCCTAGAACCCAAGGCTTTGACCATCTGCGGTTGTTGCTGGCCATCGGCGTGGTCGTGTTCCACAGCTTCATGCTCTCGGATGGGGATGCACGTCATGTGCCCGCCTGGTTCCAGCGCGTGGCGGCGTTGCTGCTGCCTGGCTTCTTCGTCATCAGTGGCTTTCTGGTGGCGGGCAGTCTGGCGCGGAGTCCGTCGCTGCGCAGGTTCCTGTTGCTGCGGCTCCTGCGCATTGGCCCGGCTTTGCTGCTGGTGGTGGCGCTGACGGCGCTGGTGATGGGTCCGATCCTCTCAACGCATGGACTTGCGAGCTATTTCGCAAGCCCGGCCTGGATTGCCTATTTCGGCAATACCGTAGGCCTGACGCAGTTTGGACTGCCGGGAGTCTTTGAGACCAATCCGCGCGGGCCTGTGGTGAATGGCTCCCTCTGGACCATTCCACTGGAAGCGGCCTGCTATATCCTGTTGGCCGGTACGGCCCTTGCGGGTGCCTTGCGGCAAGCGGTCCCGTTCTTCGCTGTCGTGGCGGTGCTGGCCATCGGCGGAGCCATGCTGCGCCCCGATATCCCGGGCGTGCTGACGCCCGATCTGGTCTTGTTCTTCTTTGCCGGCGCGGCCTTCTACGGCGTGCGCGCGCATGTGCCCCTGCACGGTTTGCTGTGCGCGGTATGCCTTCTGTTATCCTTCTGGTTGATCGTGCCAGGGCAGGCGCTTTACGCGGCGGTCCTGCCATTGGCCTATGCTGTGATCTGGCTTGGTCTTCGGGTGCTGCCGATTCTGCCGGGTGATTATTCCTACGGCTTGTATCTGTCAGCCTATCCGCTCCAGCAGATATACAGCCATTATGTTCCCGACTATCGCGTCTGGTGGGCCAATACGGCCTTTGCCTTGCTCCTCGGCCTTATCTTCGCGGCGTTGAGCTGGCATTTGCTGGAATCCAGGGTGCTGGCGCTGCGCAGCCGTTTGGGCCGTCACGCCGCCGTCCATCCCCCGTCAATGCTGATGATCGCCCCAGTAATGGACCGTGCCATATCGCCCGAAAGATAGAGCGCAAGCGACGCCACTTCCTCCACCGTCACGAACTGTTTGGTGGGCTGTGCCGACAGCAGAACATCCTTGATCACCTGGTCGCGAGTCAGGCCTCGTGCCGCCATCGTGTCGGGGATCTGCTTCTCGACCAATGGCGTCCAGACATAGCCAGGGCAGATTGCATTCACGGTGATGCCATGCTGCGCCACTTCCAGCGCGATCGTTTTGGTCAGGCCTGCCACGCCATGCTTGGCGGAGACATAGGCCGACTTGAACGGCGAGGCGACCAGCGCATGGGCGCTTGCCGTGTTGATGATCCGGCCGAAGCCACGCGCCTTCATGCCCGGCACGGCCGCGCGAATCGTGTGGAAGGCCGATGACAGGTTGATCGCCAGTATCTGATCCCATTTCTCGACCGGGAACTCCTCCACCGGCGAGACGAACTGGATGCCTGCATTGTTGACCAGGATATCCACCCGCCCCAATTGCTTCTCAGCCATGGCGATCATGGCGGCAATCTGGTCCGGCTTGCTCATGTCGGCAGGAGAAAAAAGCGCCTTCGCGCCGAATTCCGTCTCGATGGCGGTGCGTTCGGCTTCGATGGCGGCCGCCTCGCCAAAGCCATTGATCAGAACATCGGCACCTTGCCTGGCAAATGTGCGTGCCATCGCCAGCCCGATGCCGCTGGTGGAGCCTGTAACCACCGCAACCTTGCCCTTGAGCATCACTTGTCTCCGTCGCGAGCCGCGCCGCATCATGGCACGATGCAGCCCCGCGCCAAGCCGGATGCTGCGGCGGCGAAACAGCGCGGGCCAAAGGCGCAGAATCCAGGTAAGACTTCATACATGGACACCAAACCCCTCCCACGGGCGCCGGTCCCGTCTTTCCGGCCGGAAGGCTGCGAGCGCATTGCGCTGGTGCTGCAGGGCGGCGGCGCGCTGGGTGCCTATCAGGCTGGTGTCTATGAGGCGCTGACCGAGGCAGGCATCCAGCCGGACTGGATATCCGGCGTATCCATCGGCGCCATCAATGCCGCGCTGATCGCGGGCAACAAACCGGGTTTGCGGGTCGAAGCCTTGCGCGAATTCTGGACCCGCATCACTGACCGTACGCTGTGGCTCTATGCGCCCGATGGCGACGTCTTCCGCCAGGGCCGCAATGCCTATAGCGCCTTCACCACCGCGATCCTGGGCCAGCCCGGCTTCTTTCAGCCCCACAAGATCAATCCCTGGCTCCTGCCCGCCGGCGCGAAGGACGCCACCAGCTATTACGACAATTCCGCCATGGAAGAGACGCTGAAGGAATTGGTGGATTTCGACCTGATCAATTCACGCGCCATGCGCTTTTCGGTCGGCGCCGTGAACGTCCTGACCGGCAATTTCATCTTCTTCGACAACGAGAAGGAAAAGATCACCCCCGCGCATATCATGGCGTCGGGTGCGCTGCCGCCCGCCTTCCCCATGGTGCAGGTGGGCACCGATTATTTCTGGGACGGCGGCATCGTCTCCAATACGCCGCTCCAGCACATCCTGGCGCAGGACGACAACCTCAACAGCCTGGTCTTCCAGGTGGACCTGTTCAGCGCCAATGGCCCCTTGCCACGCACGATCCAGGAGGTGATGGGCCGCCACAAGGAAATCCTGTATTCCTCGCGCACCCGCCAGGTTACCGACATGTTCGCCCGCCTGATGCGCTGGAAGAACCGTTGCTACGACATCCTGCAGAAAATTCCGGAAGACCAGTTGACGCCGGAAGACCGCGAGATGCGCGACAAGCTTTCGGACCTGCCGCGCGCCACCATCCTGCAACTGATTTACCAGAAACAGGCTTATGAAGGCGCGGCGCGCGATTACGAATTCTCGGCCGATTCCATGCACGAGCATTGGCGCAACGGCCATGAAGACACGCGCCGCACGCTGGAACACCGCGAATGGCTGGAAATGCCCCCGAAAAACGGCGGCATCGTCACCCACGACCTGCACCGGGATCACGGCCGTTAAGCGGCCTTAACGATTTGCTGGGGGTTGGGCGCTAGCATATCGCGATGCGCAAGCTCCTGGCCCTATTGTTGCTGGTCCTGCCGGTCCCCGCCCTTGCGGCCGAAGGCAAGGTCATGCTGGTGACCGTCAAGTGCAGCGACCTGTTCGTGGTCGAGATGGGCACCAAACGCTATGCCCTGCTGGAATGGTATGGCGGCTACCGGCCCGAAAAGGGCGATATCGTCAGCGGCAATTTCATGCATTTTGGCGTGCAGGACATGCTGGTGGGCCAGCGTCGTCTCAGGGTCTGGGTCTCGGACTATGACCTGACCCAGGACCAGATCAACGACAAGCTCGCCAGCCGGTGCGATTGATCCCCTGACGGCGCGGGCCTAGAAAGCGCGCATGAACTATCGCCATGGCTATCATGCGGGAAATTTCGCCGACGTGCCCAAGCACGTCGCCCTCATCGCGATCTTGGCGCACCTGAAAAAGAAGGATGCTCCCTTCGCCGTGCTGGACACCCATGCCGGTCGCGGCGCCTATGATCTTTCGGGCGAAGAAGCGCAAAAGACCGGCGAAGCCACAGGCGGCATTGGCCGGCTTGCGGCGCTGGGGGGCGATCTGCCGCCTGCGCTGAGGCAATATCTGGAATGCGTGGGGCAGAGGCAGGCCTATCCCGGTTCGCCGTTGATAGCCGCCCGCCTGATGCGGCCGCAGGATCGTCTGGTGGCGATCGAGAAACATCCGGAAGAATGCGCGTTGCTGAAAACCGTGCTCGCGCCCTGGCGCAAGGCGGCGGTGGAAAACGCCGATGGTTACCTGCGCCTGCCCAAATTGCTGCCGCCTCCCGAACGGCGCGGCGTGGTCCTGATCGATCCCCCCTTCGAGGCGGCGGATGAGTTCGAACGAATGGGGGGCGTCCTGCGCGCCGCCAGCCGCCGCTTCGCCACGGGCATCTATCTGGCCTGGTATCCGATAAAGAGCCAGAGCGCGGCGGATGCTTTTGTCGGGGAGGCGCTAACCGTGGGCAGCCCCGCCCTGACCATCGAGATTGCGGTGGATGCGCCAGAAGGCAGGCTGTCCCGGGCGGGGCTTCTCGTCCTGAACCCCCCTTTTGGCTTTGCCGAGGAAATGGGGCACGTTCTGGTCCAGCTGGAACCCGTCCTGGCGGCCCGGACGCGGCTGGAAATCCGGGCCTGACCCAAGGACTTGGACCATACTTGCCTTGGAAGCCCGGCGCGGCTATCACCCGCCTGACGGACAGGTGGTCGAGTGGTTGAAGGCACCGCACTCGAAATGCGGCGTAGGTGCAAGCCTACCGTGAGTTCGAATCTCACCCTGTCCGCCAAATCACCCTAAAAACACGAAGTACATCAACGGGATAGTTTTTGCCCGGCGCTGGTGCCCCTATTTCTCTCCCTATTCCATCGCGGGCGGTCCTGCCGGAGGGCGAGCACCTAAACTTTTGCGTGAGCAAAAGCGCGCGGCTCGCAAGCGGGCATATCTTTTTTCAGGCCCCCAAGGGGCAGAGCGGGCAAATCAAGCCGCCTGAGCACTCAGAAAAGCTCTGAGCGGCCGTCCTGAGGCCCGCCCTATATGGTTCCTATATTTCTGAACACTAAAAGCCACTGATAACCATCAAGCGCGACCCTCGCGCCTAGATTGGAGGCTCAAATGTGGGCCACAATACTCTTGGCTATTTCCCGCAAAATTTTGCGGGCCGGTTGCATAGCCGTAAAGGGATTACGAATGGCGCACCGATTTGTTCTTGGCCCATGAACTCGCGATAGAGCGCATGAGTGTAGGCGACAGAGGTGTGCAGGCCGAAATTCTCACATAGCGCCAACTGGCCTTCCGCTTCTGCGCGGGTTTTGAGCGTTACTTTTTTCGTGGTTTGAAAGGCCGTCTGTCCAACGAAATCAACCGGCTTCGATCATAGCAATGC
>JAEZBK010000091.1 GCA_023427355.1 Pseudomonadota bacterium | reverse complement strand
CCTGGGCGGGCTTGTTCGCGTCCGCCTGGGACGGGCTCTGGTCGCAGGCCCCCAGGGACAGGGCGGCAAGGGCAAGGACGGCAAGGGCGGGACGCATGGCGGCTCCTGGAAATGGGCGAAAGACTATCTGCTGGGGTCATAGTGCAGCCTGGGGACACAAAGGCCAACCCTTCCAGGCACTATATTCTACGGGCTTTCTGGGGTATTTTTGCGGCATGATTTCCCAGAAATCCCGCTACGCCCTGCGCGCACTTCTCTATCTGGCCTCGCGTGGCGACGGCACCCCCGTCCAGATCAGCGAGATTGCCGAGGCCGAGCGCCTGCCACGCAAATTCCTCGAACAGATCCTGCTGGAACTGAAAAAGCCCGGCATCGTGCGCAGCCATCGTGGACGATCGGGCGGCTATTCGCTGGGCCGTCCCGCCAAGGACATCAGCTTCGCCGACGTGCTGCGCGTCACCGATGGCCCCCTGGCGCTCAGCCCCTGCGTCAGCGTCATGGCCTATCGGAAATGCGATGACTGCTTTGAGGAATCGGTATGCGCCATCCGCAAGGCGCTGCTGGCGGCCCGCGACGCCACCGCGGAAATCCTGGAATCCCGCAACCTGGCGACGGCCGCGGCCCAGTTGAAGCGCTCGGGAGCCTTCTAGAAACGATGCCAAAAGGACACAGGCGTTCGCGCGCGCACATCTTTACCCCATAATCTCTATTGACCAGCTAGAGATTATGGGGAATTAATCCCGCAACAACTCAAGAGCGGGACTTTCTCGATGACTTCTGGCTTTCGTTCCTTCCTTCTGGCGGGCGTCGCAATCTCCGGCCTGACAACCGGCGCGCTGGCGCAGGCGGCGGAAAACGCGGCGGCTGAGGCCCCGGCCGACAGCGCCATCACCCTGGCGCAAAACAGCACCGCAGCCGAACGGCCCATCGTGCTGGCCCAGGCCACCGGCAACGTGCTCCAGATCGAGGAAGTGCAGGTCTCCTCCCGCCGCGTCACCGAAAGCGTGCAGCGCGTGCCGATCGCCGTTTCGGTCACCAGCGCCGAAACCGTCGCCAACACCGGCGCCTTCAATGTCGGCCGCCTGACCCAGCTCCTGCCCAGCCTGACGCTCTATTCGCAGAACCCCCGCAACACCTCGGTCAACATTCGCGGCATCGGCGCGCCGCTGGGACTGACCAATGACGGCATCGAGCAGGGCGTGGGCGTCTATATCGACCAGGTCTATTACAACCGTGTCGCCGCCACGACGCTGGACTTTGTGGATATCCAGCAGATCGAAGTGCTGCGCGGCCCGCAGGGCACGCTCTATGGCAAGAACACCACCGCCGGCGCCATCAACATCACCACCCGCGCGCCGAGCTTCGAGTTTGAGGCCAAGGGCGAAGTGTCGGGCGGCAATTATGATTTCAAGCAGGCCAAGGCCTCCATCTCCGGTCCGCTCACCGACGACATCGCCTTCCGCCTCAGCTTCGCCAGCACCACGCGGCGCGGCACCATCTACAACGTCAAGACCAACCAGTGGGTCAACGGCTCCGACAATCTGGGCCTGCGCGGCACATTGCTGTGGAACGCCACGCCGGATCTCAGCTTCACCCTGTCCGCTGACTACAATGTGCAGGATCCGATCTGCTGCACCACCGTCTATGCCCGTGTCGGCACCACCCAGCGCGCGCTGAACCGGCAATATCCCTCGCTGGCGGCGGCCTTCGGCTACACCCCGCCCAGCCCCAACCCCTTTGACCGGCTCACCGACACCGACGCGGTCCTGCGCGCCCGCAACGAACATGGCGGCGCCTCGCTGGTGGGCGAATGGAATGTCGGTGGCGGCACGCTGACCTCCGTCACCGCATGGCGCTATTGGGATTGGGGCCCCAGCAACGACCGCGACTATACCGGCCTGCCCATCACCCCCAAGTCGCAGAACCCGACCAAGCAGAACCAGTACACCCAGGAGTTCCGCTACGCCTATCAGGGCGAAGGCTGGGATTTCGTGACCGGCATCTTCCTCTTCAACCAGGGCATCCACACCACCGGCACCGAAAGCCAGGGTACCGCCGCCAGCCGCTGGACGCTCAATCCCGGCAACGTCGCGCCTGGCGCGCCGGGCTGCGGCGCGTCTGCGGCCAACCAGCGGGCCTGCAACCCTGCGGTCCTCAACAACCTGACCGCCGAAAACGACATCGTGCTCAAGAACACCAGCGCCGCCGTCTTCGGCAAGCTGAACTGGAAGCTCACCGACGACCTCACCGTCTCGCCGGGCATCCGCTTCAACTATGACCAGAAGTCCGGTCATTACAGCTCGGTCGTCACCGGCACCGCGTCGGATGGCACCCGCCAGCTCGTCCTGTTTACCGGGCCCTACGCCAACGATCCGTGGATCGTCGACCAGCGCGGCGTGCGTGCGCCGATCTTCTAAGCACCGAACCTGGCCAAGTCGAACATCTCCTACGACCTCAACGTCGCCTACCAGATCAACGACGATCTTCTGACCTATGCCACCTATGCCAAGAGCTACAAGTCGGGCGGCATCAACCTGAACGGCGTGCCCACCGATGCGGCCAACCAGCCCATCACGGCCGCCTTCACCATCAAGCCGGAAAATGTCGATGCGTATGAAATCGGCGCCAAGACCCAGTTCTTCGACAAGCGCGCCACCCTCAACATCACCGCCTTCTACACCGGTATCCAGGACTATCAGGCCAATGTGAACAATGGCGCGCTGGGCCTGGTGCGCGGCTATCTCGCCAATGCCGGCGGGGCCCGCGTGCGCGGTTTCGAGGTGGACTTCAACCTCATCGCCGCCGACTGGCTCACCACCTATGTCAACGGCACCTACAACGACCACGCCTATACCGACTTCGTGGACGCGCCATGCCCGATCGAATTGTCGGGCGGCACGACCATCACCGGCAGTCAGGTGCCCGGTCCTGCCGCGACGCCCGGTGCGCTCAGCGCGCCGAACTGCAACATCACCGGCCAGTGGCTGCCGGGCATCTCCAACTGGTCCTTCTCCTGGGGCGGCGAGGTGCAGTATCCCACCAGCTTCCTGGGCAAGGCCGGCGAAATCTTCTTCGGCTATGACGCCAGCTTCCGCTCGAAGTTCTCGTCCAGCGCGTCGCGCTCCATCTACATGGACGTGGATGGCTACGACCTGCACAATTTCCGGCTGGGCTTCCGCGCCAATGACGGCTTCACGCTCTCGGCCTGGGTGCGCAACGCCTTCGACAAGGGTTACTTCGACCAGCTCCTGGCTGCGCCCAGCAACACGGGCCTGGTCGCGGGCATCCCGGCAGACCCGCGCACCTATGGCGTGACCCTGCGCTACCAGTACTGATCGGTCCCCCAAGACTGAAACGGCGAAGACCCCGGCAAGCGATTGCCGGGGTCTTTTGCTGTCCGGCAAGGATTACAACATATCCCCCGGCCTGCCGCGCTGCAGGGTCCTGCTGTACAATCGCGGATGTGTGACGCGGCTTATCCTCTTGCTGTCCACCTGACACCCCATGGCGGGGACGCGCGACCACGCGCACGGGCTCTTGCAAGTCCTTGGGACGGCAGCAATGGCAGGGGGAGGGGGCTTGCGGTTTTCGGTGGTTCAAATGGGCAGGGCACGGGCCCCTGTCCCCCACCTATCCGGCAATGGACTTCGCCACGGCTTCCGCGACCTTGATGCCATCCACGCCGGCCGAGAGAATGCCGCCGGCATAGCCCGCGCCCTCGCCCGCCGGATACAGACCGCGCGTGTTGGGGCTCTGGAAGTCCTCCCCGCGCGGCACCCGGACGGGACAGGAGGTGCGCGTCTCGACCCCTGTCAGCACCGCATCCGCCATGTCGAAGCCCGCGATCTGGCGGGCGAAGGCGGGCAGCGCCTCGCGGATGGCGGTGATGGCGTAATCGGGCAGGCAGGTGGACAGGTCGGTCGGCGTCACGCCCGGCTTGTAGGACGGCACAACGGCACCCAGTGTGGTGGAGGGCCGCCCCGCCAGGAAATCGCCCACGCGCTGCCCCGGCGCGCGGTAATTCGATCCGCCCGCAAGGAAGGCATGGCTTTCCCAGTGCCGCTGCAAGGCCACACCGGCCAGGACGCCCGTCTCGCCCGCCACGCCCCTGTCGTACGGGACATAGTCTTCCGGGGTGATGCCCACCACGATGCCGGCATTGGCGTTTCGCTCGTTGCGCGAATACTGGCTCATGCCGTTGGTGACGACCCGGTGTTCCTCGCTTGTCGCCGCCACGACCGTCCCGCCGGGGCACATGCAGAAGGAATAGACGCTGCGGCCGTTCTTCGCGTGATGCACCAGCTTGTAGTCCGCCGCGCCGAGCTCCGGGATGGAGCGTCCGAAGCGCGCCTTGTCGATCAGGCCCTGGGGATGCTCGATGCGAAAACCGATGGAGAAGGGCTTGGCCTCCAGCGCCACGCCGCGATCCAGCAGGATTCGGAACATGTCGCGGGCGCTGTGGCCCACCGCCATCACCACATGGTCCGACAAAATCTCTTCGCCGCTTTCCAGCCGCACGCCCTGCACGGCGCGGCTGTCGACCAGAAGTTCGGTAACCTTGCTTTGTAAGCGATATTCGCCGCCAAGGCCTTCGATGGTCTGGCGCATTGCTTCCACCATCGTCACCAGGCGAAAGGTGCCGATATGGGGATGTGCCTCGGTAAGGATTTCCGGCGGGGCGCCCGCGCGCACGAATTCTTCCAGCACCTTGCGCCCCAGATGGCGCGGATCCTTGATCTGGCTGTAGAGCTTGCCGTCCGAGAAGGTTCCTGCGCCGCCTTCGCCGAACTGCACATTGGATTCGGGGTTGAGCACGCCACGGCGCCACAGGCCCCAGGTGTCCTTGGTGCGTTCGCGCACGGCCTTGCCGCGCTCCAGGATGATCGGGCGAAAACCCATCTGCGCCAGCAACAGCGCGGCGAACAGGCCGCAGGGCCCCGCGCCGATCACCAGCGGGCGCTGGAACGCGACGGGTGCGCGCGCGACGAACTGGTACGCCATGTCCGGCGCGGGCTTGATGTCGGGATCGCGGGCAAAGCGCGCCAGCAGCGCCGCTTCATCCTTCACTGTCACATCCACAGTGTAGATGTACAGGATGGCGGTGCGGCTGCGCGCATCATGGGCGCGCTTGAAGACCTTGAAATCCTGAATCTCGAAGACGGACAGTTTCAGTTTCTTGGCCAACGCGGCCTTCAGCGCCTCGGGCGGGTGGCCGAGCGGCAGTTTGAGCTGGGTGACGCGAATCATGACGCGGGTTCTAGCGATTTTGTATCAGCCGGAAACACCCGTCCCGGTTGCAAACACTCTTTAACGCTCGCCCCGGCCATCAGGCAAATAAAATCAATGGGTTGGTGCGGCACGGGGCTTGCGATGACCGGCACGAGCCCAATGGTGGGCGCACATCTTGTC
>JAEZBK010000286.1 GCA_023427355.1 Pseudomonadota bacterium | reverse complement strand
ATGCGTTCGGCGGCTTCCTGGTCCCACGGGGCCTGGCGCCAGGCGCGGCGGCGATCCGAATAGAACTGGTTGCGCAGGATGGTGAAGAGCCAGGCCTTGAGATTGGTGCCCGGAATGAAGGAGGCACGGCTTTGCCACGCCTTGACCAGGGTTTCCTGGGCCAGATCATCGGCGGCTTCGGGGTTGCCGGTCAGCGAGCGGGCGAAGGCGCGCAGGAAAGGGACAAGGGCGAGAAGTTCGGACTTGAAGTCCGGATTCTCGGGCTTCTGGGATGTGGCCTGGGGGGTGGAAGCGGGCATCACGACTTTTTCGCCTCCGCCACCTGGTCGATCTGCTTCAGCAGATCGAGAAAATCATCCGGCACGGATTCCTGGGCGACATCGTCATACATCCGGCGGAGTTCCCGCCCGATGGCCCTTTGCCGCGCGCGAATGGCGCGCGATTTTTCAGTTGGCTTGTCATCGTTCGACACGGTGCTATCCCATTGCTGCGTCATGCGTCGCAAAGCCAGTCCTTGGTGCGGCCCGTCGTCATGGCCCGCAGCGGGTGAAGTCCCAAAAGCTGCCCCAGTTCCTGCCCGAAGGTTCCAACGAAGATGGCCTGCGAAAGGTTCCTTACGGCGTGGGAACTTTTTTGACTGGTGTAAGTTCCCTTGCTGAGCTTTTCTTTGGGATGAAGGAGCCCCACCCTATGAGCATGTCGCAGACGCTTGCGCCCCATCTTCCGTATTTGCGCAGGTATGCCAGAGCCTTAACTGGCTCCCAGTCCAGCGGTGACGCCCATGTCCGGGCCGCCCTGACCGCCCTCCTGGCCGGTGACCAGTCCCTGATGGAGGGGGTTCCCCCCCGTGTCGGCCTGTACCGGCTGTTCCATGCCATCTGGCAATCGGGGGCCGAACATTTCGACGAGCAGGCCCAGGCCGCCGGTTCGGTCGCCAAGACCCCGGAAAACCGCCTGCGGGCCCTGTCGGCCAACAAGCGCGCCGCCCTCCTGCTGACCGCGGTCGAGGCTTTCAGCCTGGAAGAAGCGGCCTTCATCCTGGATGAGAGCGCCGAAGAGGTCGAAACCGCCATCCTGTCGGCGCAGAAGACCATAGACAGCCAGTTGGCCAGCAAGGTGCTGATCATCGAGGACGAGCCGATCATCGCGCTGGACCTGGAAAACCTGGTGACCGAACTGGGCCACAAGGTGGTCGGGATCGCCGCCAGCCGCGACGAGGCGGTGGCCAAGGCCCTGTCCGAGCGTCCCGGCTTGGTGCTGGCCGACATCAACCTGGGCGAAGGCGGCTCGGGCATCGATGCGGTGAGCGAGATCCTGGCCAGCTTCGACATTCCGGTGATTTTCATCACCGCCTATCCGGAGAAGCTGTTGACCGGCGAGCGCCCGGAGCCCACCTATCTGATCGCCAAGCCCTTCCTGCCCGAGACGGTGCAGGCCACGGTGGGTCAGGCCTTGTTCTTCCATTCCGCCGCCAAGCAGGCCGCGGCTTAAACGACGTCAAGCAGGAGAGTTCGACATGGCGGCAAAGAAAAAGGCAGTGGCGCAGGGCAATATCGAGGCGCGCCTCGCTTCGCTGCGCGCCGATTTCGAGGCCCTGCAGGGCGACCTGAAGGGTCTTTACGGCGATGTGAGCGAAGCGGCTTCGGCCCGCGCCACCGCCGCGATGCAGGCGGCCGAGGAAGTGGCCGACCGCGCCATGCTGCTGGCCGAGGAAGCGGCCCGCGAAGCCAAGCTGAAGGCGGTCGAGTATGGCGAGGAAGCCCAGGAATGGGCGGAAGACAATGCCGACGAGCTGCGCGAGCAGGTGCGCGCCCAGCCCCTGACCTCGCTGTTGATCGCCGGCGGCATCGGCGCCTTCCTGGGCGCGATCTTCCTGCGGCGCTGATCGGCGCACAGGTTTTGCGGGCACGGTTAAGGTCTGATAAGCCAGCAGGCGGTATTCTTCCGGTCCTGACGGAGCTTTAGGTCATGTTCGCGCGGTATGGCGCCAGATTCCTGATGATGGTCGCGGCAGCGGCGCTGGTCTTTTTCGGCGTCGGCCTTCTGGGCCTGGCGCTGGCCTCGGCGCTGGTGACGCAACTGGGCGTGGCCGGCGCCTATGCCATGACCGGCGGCTTCATGCTGCTGACGGTGCTGGCGGGCATGGGCATCAACGCCATGATGCGCCCGCGCCGCCCCCCGCCCCCGCCGCCCGGCCTGGCCGGTGTGCTTCTGGGGGCCTTGGCCAAGGATCTGCCCTGGGCTGCGGTGATCAGCGCCGGGGTCGCCGGGCTGGCCGACATGTTGCTCAAGCGCCGCAATCCGCCCCGGACCTGAGCCGGGTTCCCACTTGTGCACAGGAAAGCCGGAACCGGGAGATCGGACCGGCGTTCCTTCGTGCGCGCGATACAGGACAATCGCGCTGCCCCCGGCGTGCGTCGGGTTGCAGTGTTCGGTGTCTCTGTTCGCATCGCCGCCTGTTCTCGCGGCGCTTTTTCAGGAGGGCTGCAGCATGACCTTCAAGCTTCCCAATTTCCTGCGCGACAATCCGGTGGAAAGCCTGCTCGCCGCAGGCCTTCTGATCGGGCTGCTGTTCATCAGCGCTGATGGAACCCAGGCGCCTTCGCTGACGCGGACCATGACCGTGGCCGCAGAAAAAAATTAACAGGCACCGGGAACGGCCCTTGGGCTATCCCGTTATATTCCACGAGCGGACGTCCGATCCGGAACGCCCCCAGCCCCTTCGACAGCCCGTTTCGGGTGTCCGCTCAAGCCTTTTAAAAAACCCGCCGGAAGGCGGGTTTTTTGTTGTTTTTTGAGCCCCTCCGCCCTTCGCTGGCCAGCCACGGCACCCTCGTCGCTGGAAATTGCGTCAGGGAACTTTGCCCGTCATGCCGGGCTTGGGACCGTGCAGCAGGTAGCCGACATAGGTGCCGGTGCTGCCATGTTCGAGCTCGCCGCTCATCATCTGGAAGCGGCCCTGCAGCAGGTCGGTGCGCACGCGACGCTTTTCCGCGAAATAGACGAGCTGGCCGCGCAACTGCTCGGGCGTGGCGTCCCTGGCCCACAGGTAGCGCTGCGGATCATTCACCTGGATCACCGTCAGGTGCGGCTGGTAGTGCCTGAGCAGCGACGTGGTCTGGTAGTCGGTGGTCAGCACCACATCGGTCGCCTCGGCGATGCTGCGCGCCGCTTCGGGAAAATCCTTGGCCAGGATGCGCATGGAGGGATCATTCTTCAGCGGCCATCCCGTGATCGCCTGCATGTTCGCCGCCAGCAGCAGCAACGCCGCGACGGGCGCCGCCGCCATCACCAGCCAGCGCCGTGCCGTGTCGGTGGCATCGGCCGCCAGGATCGCCAGCATGGGATAGAGGAAGGCGGGCCAGTTGCCCTGTACCCGATCATGCAGCGCATGCTGCGCGAAATAGAGCAGCGAAACAGCCAGGATGGCGAAGAGCAGGAAGCGATCGTCGCCGGGCTTCTTCGCGCGCCAGAAGCCGATGACACCCAGCGCCAGGATGAAGGGGGAGGCCAGCGCGAGCTGCGCGCCCACGAACTCGACGATGTAGCGCACGGTGGGGCTGCCGCCGCCGATGCGGCCGAACTGGAAGCCGAAGGTCATCCAGTCATGCTGGGACTGCCACACAAGATTGGGGCTGAAGACCAACAGCGCCACCGCGCCGCCCGCCCAGGGCCAGATGGTGCGCAGCCATGTCCGGGCGCGGGCATCGAGCAGCAGCCAGACCAGCACGCCCAGCCCGGCAAAGAGCGCGGAATATTTCGCCAGCAGCGACAGCCCCGCCGCCGCGCCCGCCGCCAGCCACCAGCGGCCGTCACCCGTCGCGTGCGCCTTGGCCACCGCCCAGACAAAAACCGCAACCGTGACCAGCGAGGGCATGTCGGGCGTGGCCGCCATCATCTCTACCGCCGCCATCAGGGTGAGGTTGAAATAGACCGCTGCGAGCGCGGCCTTGTCGCAATGGTCATCCCGCCGCGTGTCCTGGCGCAGGACAAGCGACGCGGTGTTCCAGACGAACCAGGTGGCGGGAACGGAGAGCAGCAGCCCCGCGGCGCGCACGCCCAGCGGGGTTTCGCCGAACAGCAGCGTGCCGGCACGGATCAGCCAGGCGATGGCGGGGGGATGGTCGTAATAACCCGCCTGCAAATGCTGCGACCAGAGCAGGTAATAGGCTTCGTCCGCCGACAGGGGCAGCAGGGCGCCCGCGATCGCGCGCAGCGCCAGCAGCACGGCAATGGTGATCAGCGCGGTCTGGCGGGTCATCAGCGCGCGCGCCACACGAACAGGGTGGACATGGCGTAGTTCCAGAAGGCGCTCATGATCGCGCCCGCCGCGCCCGCGGCCCACCAGCCGGTGGCGGGGCTGCGATAGAGCCATTGCGCGACGTCCACATTGGCGATGGCGCCGATGGAGGCGAAGAGGACGAACAGCACGAGGCCGCGCAGCGCGCCCCAGCCCTTGAGGCGGCGGTCGCGGTAGGTGATTTCGTTGTTGAGCAGGAAGTTGCTGGTCATGGCGACGAGCGTCGCGCCCGCCTGGGCGGTGACGAAATCCGCGCCCGCGCCCAGCATTGCAGCCAGCACGGCCAGATGCACCGCCACGCCGATCGCGCCCACCATGGCAAAGAAGACGAAGCGGGGATCCAGCACGTCGCGCGTGGCCTTGGCGGCCAGCAGGCCTAGGAATTCCAGGCCGATCTGGGCGTTGAACTTGGATTCGCCGGCGAAGCGCGCGCCGAAGACGAAGGGCTGCTCGGCGATGCGGAAGCTGCCGGAGCCGGCGATGTCGAGCAGGATCTTGAAGCCCTGCGGCGACAGGCGCGGCGCGATCTCGTCGAAACGGTCGCGGCGCATCATGAAGAAGCCGCTCATGGGGTCGGACAGTTCGGTGCCGGTGAGCAGCCGCGTCATCTTCGTCGCCAGGCGCGAGATCGCGCCGCGCCGTTCGGAGTAGCTGGCGGCGCTGCCGCCCTCGACATAGCGGCTGCCCGCGACCAGGTCGGCCTCGCCCGCCTTCAGCTTCGCCAGCATGGCGGGCAGCACCTTTTCATCATGCTGCAGGTCGGCATCCATCACCGCCACATAGGGCGCGGCGGAGGAGAGGATGCCCTCGATGCAGGCGCCCGCCAGGCCGCGGCGCCCCACCCGCTTGAGGCAGCGCACGCGCGGATCATGCGCCGCGATCTGCTTCACCGCGTCGGCGGTGCCGTCGGGAGAGTTGTCGTCCACATAGATGACTTCCCAGTCCAGCCCCTGCAGGGCGGCATCCAGGCGGCGCACCAGTTCCGCGACATTGCCGCGTTCCTTGTAGGTGGGCACGATGAGGGACAGTTCGGCCATGAAAGTTCCATGGCGGGCGGGCGCAGCCCAGTCAAGAGCGCCCCATAACGGGACGGGCCAGGGGAACCGGAACCAGACTCCGTTCCCGCCCGTTGGCCGTTCAGGACTTATCTTCCACGGAGTTGGCCATGCGCAAAGGCGCCGATCTGGACCAGGGACTGGGCATGCCGCCGGACCTGCGCACGGGAACACCGCGCATCCTGGTGGTGGAGGATGAGATGACGGTGGCCATGCTGATCGAGGACATGGTGCATGAACTGTCCTTCGAGATCGCAGGCGTGGTGCCGCGGCTGGAAGATGCGATGCGGCTGGCCGACAGCGATGACTTCGACCTGGCGATGCTGGATGTGCATCTGAACGGCAAGACGGTATTTCCCTTTGCCGCTGAATTGGACAAGCGCGGCATCCCTTATCTGTTCGCCACCGCCTATGGCGCGCGCGGCATCCCGCAGGAATTCCAGGGTCATCCGGTGCTGGAAAAGCCCTTCGGGCCGCTGGACCTCAGCCGGGCGCTGCTGTCGCTGACCGGAAGAGCCTGAATTTATTCAATCCCCATCCGTCGCAACTGGGCCTCCCCCTTCTGGTGCTTGCGCCCCAAAGGGGAAGCCGGATGACAGGCGGACGGTGGCCCGGCGCAATGCCGGGCTCGCGCTCAGGCGGCGAAGGAGCCGAGGTAGATCGCGATGCCCGCCAGGACGGCAAGGCCGAGGCTGATACCCAGCACATAGCGCATCACACCCAGCTTCTTGCCCTGGCGGGCGTCCTGGGCGGTCACGTCCTTGGGTTGGTCGGTAATCATTGCGATGTCTCCTATTCCGCGGCGTGGTTGACGCCGCGCTCGTCCAGTTGCGCCAGCACATCGGCAATCTCTGCCGCGCGCGAGGTGTCGGCATTGGCCCAGGCCTTCAGAATGTCGCGACGCTCGCCATCATCGAACCGGCGATCCCGCAGAACATCTGCCGGCATGCGATAGAAACGCGCCGGGTTGCGCTGGATATCCTCGAAAAGTTTTCGCTTGGGCATGGCGCCGCCGTCAGATCCGCCCCAACAGGGCCAGGATCAGCACGATGACCAGCACCAGACCGAGTGTGCCGGAGGGGTAATAGCCCCAGCCGCGGCTGTGCGGCCAAGCGGGCCAGGCACCCAGCAAAAGCAGCAGCAGGACGATGATCAGAATGGTTCCCATGTCCAAAATCCTTCGGTGCGACTATGTAAAGATCAACTCGCGCGGCGAACCGCGGTTCCCGCGTGATCGCGGTTCCGGTCCCGGAACGGGGCCGGATACGGAACGTTTGCCTCATGCGTCCATCCGGACAAGCAAGACAGGAGGCGAGCATGAAGGCGTTGTTTCTGGCAATGGGTCTGGGCGTGCCGGCCATGACCTTGGCCATGGGCGTGGCGATTGCCGATTCGGGCGAGGAAGCGCGGACACGCGCCTTGAACCTGGAGCAGGCGCAGGCCGCAAAAATTCAGACCGTGGCGATCACACAATCCCCCGCCACCCCGGCCCCCGACATGAAGCCGCTGAACCAGGTGGAAAGCCTGCCTGACATGGTGGCGAATGCGCGCGTCACCGACCTGCACGGCAAGGTGGTGGGCGCGGTGCAAAAGGTCGAGATTCAGAATGGACGGGCGCTGCGGGTGGACATTGCGCTGCTGGGCAGCGCCAATCTGGTGACGCTGGATGCGGCGTCGCTGCGCTATGACGCCGCCAGCAATGTCGTCGCCACCGGTGAGAGTGTTGCCCAGCTGATGGCACGCACCCAGACTTAAACCAGACTGGAATAACGAAGCGCGCGTTTCAGGTCCGGCCGGACACCGCCAAGGCTGCCAACGCCCCGGCGGTGCCGGCGCAGGCGGTCAGGAAGGCGCCCCAGGCCATGTCGACCAGGGTGAGCTGGAGCGACCAGACCTTGAGCGTGGCCATGTTGGTCAGGTCGTAGGTGGCATAGGCGAAGAAGCCGAAGAGTGCGCCGTTCAGGGCCGCGCTTTTCCAGTCGCCGCTGAGGAGCCCCGGGCGCACCGCGAACCAGACAATGCCCAGCAGATAGACCAGATAGAAGGCGACGGCGGCCTTCATGTCAGGCTCCGGCGCCAGGATGGGCCCCAGATACCGTTCATAAAGTGGCCCCATCATGGTGGTAAGCCACAGATAATCCAGGCCGGCCATCACGAGCGCGGCGGCGAAATAGGCGGCAATATAGGCCATGGGTGATCCTCCCACCCTTTCATACGCCCAAAGGGGCGATCCGGATTGATCCGGCCGGCGGGCCTGCCCGTAAAAAGCCGACAAGCGAGGCGGCATGGCACGGATTGCGATTATCGGCACAGGCATTTCGGGCCTGGGGACTGCCTGGCTTCTTCACCCCCATCACCAGATCACCGTCTATGAGAAGGCGCCCCGGATCGGGGGACACAGCCGCACGGTGACGGTGGACTATCAGGGCACGGCCGTTCCGGTGGATACCGGGTTCATCGTCTTCAATCCCAAAAATTACCCGCACCTGACCGGGCTGTTCCAGCACCTGGAGGTTCCCACCCATGAAAGCGACATGAGTTTCGCCGCCACCATCCGGGGCGGGTGGCTGGAATGGGGCGCGCAGAACCTGGACACGGTGTTCGGCCAGCGCCGCAACATCTTGCGGCCGCGCTTCCTGTCGCTGATCAAGGATGTGTTCCACTTCAACCGCAATGCAGTGGAGACGGCGGAACGGCATCCCGGTTTCTCGCTGGACGACCTGATCTCGCATCTGGGCCTGGGCGACTGGTTCCGCCGCTATTACCTGCTGCCCATGGCGGGCGCGATCTGGAGCTGTCCGCCATCGCAGATGCTGCGCTTCCCCGCGCGCAGCCTGACCCGCTTCTTCGCCAACCACCACCTGCTGTCGGCGACCGGGCAGCCGCAATGGTACACCGTCACCGGCGGATCGCAGGAATATGTCAGCCGCCTGACAAGGCCTTTTGCCGACCGCATTCGCACCAGCTGCGCGGCGGTCGAGGTGACGCGCGGCAAGGATGGCGTGACGGTGCGCGATGCCACCGGCGGCTGCGAGACCTATGACGAGGTGGTGATGGCCGCCCATGGCGACGAGACGCTGCGGCTTCTGGCCGACGCCACGGCGCAGGAGCGCGCGGCGCTGTCGCCCTTCCAGTACCAGAAGAACCGCGTTGTGCTGCACCGCGATGACAGTTTCATGCCCAAGCGCCGGCGCTGTTGGGCGAGCTGGGTATATGAATCCGATGGCGGGTTTCATCCCAAGATCACGGTGACCTATTGGATGAACCGGCTGCAGAAC
>JAEZBK010000277.1 GCA_023427355.1 Pseudomonadota bacterium | reverse complement strand
GCGATGCCATGGGCCGCATTGGGCAGCGACATGGCGTTGGCGGTGTAGATGGCGCAGAAGCGCCGGGGGATCTGGTTCGCCACCTCCTCGCCCATCGCGTCCAGCGCGGGCAGCGCCAGGGCCATGCCGCCCACGCCGCCCAGGAAGGCGCGGCGGTCAAGACGAAATCTGCGCATCACTCTGTCCTCTCCAAAGGGCCCGCCGCATTACTTCTCGACGAAGCTGGGGCTGGAAACAACGTAACGGATCATGTCCTGCATGCGATAACCGCCGGGCTTCAGCCGCAGCGCGTCGCGCTTCAGCGAATCCAGTTCCGCATAGGACAGGCTGCGGCCCGCCGCATAGGTCGCCAGGTGCTTCAGCACGCTGAACGCCACCTGGTCGCTGCGGGTATCGGCCAGGTAGGCCTTCAGCCCCTGCACATCCCTCACCTTGGTGCCGTCGGGCAGCACGCTGCTGGCATCCACCACGTCCTTCTTCAGGCGGCCGCCCGCGTCATACTGCTCGAACACCACGCCCCAGGGATCGATGCGGGTGTGGCAGGTCCGGCAGGCGGGCGCGCTGCGATGCATCTCGATGCGCTGGCGCAGCGTCAGGTCTTTCACGTCTTCGGGCAGCGGCGGCACATTGGGCGGTGGCGCCGGCGGCGGCTCGGCCACGATCTTGCGCGCCAGCCAGGCGCCGCGCTTCACGGGATTGGATTCGCGCCCATCCGACAGGCCCGCCTGCACCGCCGCCGCCGTCATCACCCCGCCCAGGTCGGCGCGGCGTGGGCGAACCGCGACAAAGCCGAAGCCGCTGTTGGTCACGCCTTCCAGCCCGTAATAGCTCGCGACCGGTTCGTTGACCAAAACGAAATCCGAGGTCACCAGGTTGCGCGCAGGCAGGTTGTTGGCGACCAGGTACCGCACCGTCTCCACCGGCTCGCGCACCAGGTTGGCGCGCATGAAGCGCGTCAGGTCGGGAAATTGCCGCCGGTCGGGATCGAGCACCTGAAATTTGTCCAGCGCCAGCCATTGCGGCACGAACTCGTTCAGGAAGCCGTTGAACCTGCGATCCGCGATCATGCGCGTGACTTCGCCGTTCAACTGTCCGCGCAGCGTGCCCGCAGCGGCCAGTTGCAGCAGCCGCGGGTCGGGCGGGCCGTTCCACAGGAAATAAGACAGCTTCGACGCCAGTTCATACCCGTCCAGCGGTTCGGGCCCCGGCGTGGCGCTCTTCTCCACCAGGAACAGGAACTGCGGCATGGTCAGCGTCGCCACCAGGGCATCCTTGACGCTGTCGCGGAAATTGC
This sequence comes from Pseudomonadota bacterium, assembly GCA_023427355.1. Lineage (GTDB taxonomy): Bacteria > Pseudomonadota > Alphaproteobacteria > Micropepsales > Micropepsaceae > Rhizomicrobium. Next base: position 3,969 of record JAEZBK010000277.1, on the reverse strand, counting down.
GGCCCGACGCGGCCGATGCCGCATAGATGCGATAGATCGCATCACGTTCGCCTTGCGTCGCCGGACGGCGGAAGGCGCGTGTCGCAAAGCGCCCCAGTATGTCACGCGCCTGCGCCGCATCACCGGATGCCGTGCTGTCCATGAGGGCGCGATAGGACGCGGTGGGCCATTGCTCCAGCAGCGGGCCTTCGAATTCCACCGACCGGATCAAAAGCCGCGGCATGTCGCGGCTGTCGGTATATTCGCTGCGGATGCCGATCTGGCGCACGCCGGAAATGTAATTCTCGTCCGGGTCCACTTCCGGGTTGGGGAAGTTGCGCATCGCCCCTTCAAAGACATAGCGGCGCAGATTGGTGCCCGGCACATCCTGCGCCGCGCCCACCTGCACCATCGTGTCACCACAGTCGCGGCGGAAGCCCAGATGCACGCCGATCTTCGGCGCGCGTTTCTCGAACGCCGCGAAACGCTGCGCCACCGGGTCCGTCGCCGCCAGCGGCGTCAGCACCACGCGCACGGGCCGGTCCATCGCGCCCATCACCGCGCGGATGGAAGTGACGCCCTCCTTCAGCCGCACGGCCATGAAGGCGGTCTGCTGGCGGCCAGTGAATTGCCGCGCCCCGATATCCAGCCGCACCAGCGGCTGCACCACGCGGGCGAAGCGCGATTGCGGCGCGGGCGGAATGACCACATCCGGCCTGGCCAGCGCCATGACTTCGGCGGGAGCCAGCGCGCGGCGGTAGAGGCGGAATTCGTCCAGGTCGCCCAGATAGGATTCCAGCGCCGCGCTGCCGCCGATCACCAGCTCGCCCTTGTAGCTGATGTCGGCGCTGCCGGTGGTGCCCTGCCCCACCAGCACGCCATTGACATAGATGCGCGTGCGGCCCGTGCCGCGCCCCACCGTCACCGCGACATGCTGCCAGCTATTGTTCAGCACGCCTTCTTCGCTGCGCACCTTGCCGTTGGACTTTCCGTCCGCGCCATAGGAGGCGAAATGGATCGAGCCGCCACCCGTCTCCAGCGCCCAGCCCGGGCCATCGGCCCCGCGCGCGCTCATCAGCGCCGCCATGCGGCCCGCGCCCGCCTTGACCCAGCCGCTGACGGTGAAATCGCCCGTGCCCACATTCAGGCTCTCGGCATGGGGCACCACCACGCCATCCACTTCGGAGCCGAAATGCACACCCTTGCCGAAGGGCGTATCCACATAGGTCGCCTCGCCCTGCAGCTTCCAGCCGGCGGCAGGACCATCCAGCTTCCATTCCCCCGCAAGCCCTTCGGACAGCCGCGATGCATCGGGCGTGACGTTCGCCACCGCCTGCGCCTGCGGATAAAGGTCCACCTGATAGACACCGGCCTTCGCGACCTGCACCGTGTTGCTGCCGGGCGCCACGATGATGGCGTCCTTGCCATTTTCGGCCTTCGCCCTAGCCTCGGGCTCCAGCAACTGTCCGTCATCATACTTCGCCGCCATCACCGTGATGCGGAAACGGCCGTCGGCGGGCAGTTCGCGCACCGCGATCTTGAAATTCGCCTTGGGTCCGAACCCATCGGACCCATCCGGGGCGACGTTGGGAATGGCGGGGCGCAGCAGCAATCCCTGCGGCACCGAATCCCAGGCTTCGCCCTTGGGGTATCCATTGCTGCCGCGGAAATCGGCGAACACCGCATGTTCGATGCCGCTGAACTCCCGCCAGCCGCGCACCGTCGCATTGCCCAGATAGCCCTCGATGAAGCGGAATTTCGTCTGCATCCGGAAGGGCGTGAAGGCAAAGGGCTTCTTCGGCGTCATCTGCGTGACGGTGAAATTCTCCGGCTCCAGGAGATTGCTGCCCGGCCCCATGATCAGCCGGTCGCCGGTGGGGTTCCGGTTCACGCCGGTGCCAAAATCCAGCCGGAAATTCTCGATCACCGGCTTCTTCTGCGGATCGGCCAGAACGCGGCCCAGCGCCCGGTCCGCGATCTCGAAATAGCTTTCCGCCTGCGATGGCGACAATTCCAGCCGCGCCTGGTTGTTGACGAAACCTTCCTTCGACACCGCATCGGGCGGCAGCACATCGGCGACATTGTCGTCCAGCCGCAGCAATGCGCGCAGCGTGTTGCCATACTGCGCCACCGTCAGGCGGCGCACCGAACCATTCTTCGCCACCGGCCTTGTGCGCGCGAACAGCATCGCGTGATCCAGCCATTCGGTCATCGCCATGCGCTGGGCAGCCAAGGGCTGGCGCGACGATGCCGGCGGCATCGAACCGTCGGCGATGCGCGCCTGCACCCGCTCCCAGGTCTCCATCTGCTCCTCGGTCAGCGCGCCGTTCAGCTGGTCCACGCGCAGCCCCGCCACCGCCGCCTCGCCGCGATGACACCCCATGCAGTTCTGGTTCAGGAAAGGCTGCGCCGTCTGCACGAACGACGCCTCCAGCGTCGCCGCCGCGCCCCTGGCATCCTGCGCCACGGGGCGATGGGCCGCCCCCGCGACACAGGCTCCCGCCAGAAGCGCGGTGATCGCGATGCGCCTGGTATGCCGGAATGCCATGAGGACTGCCTGCTGCCTGTGTGCGAATACTCAGACAATGACGGGCCGCACCCGGCGGTGGCAATCGAAAGCGACCACAAGCCTCCGCAGGCGGAAGCTATTATTGCGCCGCATCACGAATAGTCCGGCATGAAATCGTTGCGCACGCCCCGTCCGTCAGCGGCCCGCATCGTTGCGCCAGGCATGGGCGGAAAACAGCGCCACCACGATGAAGCACAGCGCCGGCACGATCATCGCCACGCGGATGGACGAAAGATCCGACACCCGTCCCAGCACCAGCGGCACGATCGCCCCGCCCACGATCGCCATCACCACGAAGGACGACGCCGTCTTCGTCAGGTGCCCCAGCCCCTGCACCGCCAGCGCGAAGATGGTCGGGAACGAGATCGACATGAACAAGCCCGTCGCCGCCAGCGCATACAGCCCCGTCCTGCCGCCCACGCTCACCGCCACCGCGATCAGCACCATGTTGACCAGCGTGAACAGACCCATCAGCAGCGCCGGATGGATGCGCGACATCAGCGCCGCGCCGATGGCCCGGCCCAGGAAGAACAGCACCAGCGCCCCGATCAGGAAATTCGCCGCCGCCTTCTCGCCCAGCCCCGGCACCTCCACCTGGGCATAGCGGATCATGAAGCTCCAGATGCAGACCATGCCGCCGACATAGAAGAACTGCGCCGCCACCCCGAACAGGAACTGCCGCTTGTGCAGCAGCGCGCCCAGCCGCACCGGCGCGCCGCTTTCCGTTTCCACATGCTCGGTCGCCACCCTGGGGAACGGCGTCAGCGCCACCAGCCCCGCCCACACCAGCACGAACAGCGCGATCAGCAGGTAGGGCCATTGCACCGCATGGGCCTCGGCGGCCCGAAAGGCCTCCAGCTGCACCGCGCTCATCGCCGCGATGTCCGCCGCGGTCGGCTCATGGCCCGACAGGATCAGATGCTGCCCGATCAATATCCCGGTGATGGACCCCGCCGGATTGAACGCCTGGGCAAAGTTCAGCCGCTGCGCCGCCCGCCTGGGATCGCCCAGCACCGTCATCAGGGGATTGGCCGACGTCTCCAGGAACGCCAGCCCCGATGCGATCACGAACAGCGCGCCCAGGAACATGCCATAGGTTCGCGTCTGCGCCGCCGGCCAGAACAGCAGCGCCCCCAGCGCGTAGAGCAGCAGCCCCACCACCACCGCCGCTTTATATCCGTACCGCCGCATCACCAGGCTGGCGGGCAGCGCCAGCAGGAAATAGCCCAGGTAGAAAGCGAACTGCACCAGCCCCGATTGCAGGTCGTTCAGCGTGAAGGCCTTGCGGAATTGCGGGATCAGGATGTCGTTCAGGTTGTTCGCGACACCCCACAGGTAGAACAGCATCACGATCAGGATCATCGGCGCGAAAGCCGCCACGCGTTCCCTGCTCATGCCCATCCCCGCTTCGCCCCTTTCGC
>JAEZBK010000253.1 GCA_023427355.1 Pseudomonadota bacterium | reverse complement strand
GTCTCCTGATGCTCCGCGCACACTAGGCACCGGACGCAGCTTGTCCAAGGCGCATGGGACTCGACTCGGGCGGGCGCATATGTTCTCTATTTGTTCCAGAGGCGATGCTGATTCCGGAAAGGATACTTTGATGGCTGACCAGGGTTTTGAGCTACTGCAAACGCATGGCGGCGACACGGTGGGCTATTGCAACGTCCAGGCCGAGGAAGCGCGTTCGCGCGGCGACGGTTCGCTCGCCGCCTATTGGGCCTCGATGGCGAAGCTGGCCGCGACCCTGTCAGAAACGCGGCCGCTGAACTGATCTCTCAGAATAGACCCGCCGGGTCGGCCACGGTGGGCCGCGCCCGCCTGCCGGCGGCGCGCTGCTCGGGCGACTGACGCCAGCGCACGCCTTCGACGGTTTTCAGGCAGGCCTTGGCATCCCGGGCGGTTGCACCACCCTCGCCCAGCCAAGCGCCCCAATCCTCGGCGGCCAGGATGGCCGGCATGCGGTCGGTGGGCAGGCCTGTCAGGAGCGCGTTGGCAGGGACCGTCACCATCACGGCGGCGAAGAGCGGCGTATCGCCCAACGCGAAGCGCCGCCAGAGCATGGCAATCCCCACGGGCGTGGGCGGCGTAAAAATGTGCTGCACGCCGCTCTGTGGGGCTTCATTGAAGCTTTCCACCAGCAGGATGCCGCGCTGGCCGTCCCGGAACGCCGCCGCGAAGGCAGGCATCGTGTCGATGGTTTCGCTGCGGGCATGGATGGGACGGGGACGGCGCCAGTCCGCCGGATCGGGAAAGCCCCAGCGCATCGGCATGACATAGCGTTCACCGCCATCGCGCACGATGATCGGCACCATGTCCATGACGCGATAGACGTGCGCCGCATCGGCACCGTCTTCCGCCACGTCCGGACTGACAGCCGCCTGCCAGCTTCGCCTGGCCCGAACCTTGCCGCACATGGCCGCCCCTTGAGAATCGGCAAAATGCTACCACGCCATGATCCGGCCTGGCTTAGCGCCCGTATCGGGCAGGCATGCTCACGACCCGCGACCTGCTGATCTACGCCGCCATCGGTTTCAGCGTCTGGCTGAACGGCGCCCTCACCTTCTGGCTGGGCGGCACCACCCTGTTCGAAAGCGGCCCCCTGGTGACCGCGCTGTCGGCCATCGGCATCGCGATCGCGGTGTGCATGGTGCTGCGCGGCACCATGGCCTGGCGCAAGGCCAATCCGGCCGATGCGGTCATCATTTGCGTCGCCATGGCCCTGCCCGGCCTGTTTGGCGAGGCGGCGCGGCAGCTTGTGTTTGCCTGGGCCACCGGCCTGGCCCCCGCCACGCAACCTGCCTTTGCCGCCGCGATTTTCTTCGGCAATGGCGTGCTGTTGGCCTATTCCATCTGGCACGCCCGCGCCGCCCGCTAGCAGGGTCTCCACAATTCGGCCAAGCTGGCGGCGGAAGCTCCCTTCATGTTCACGCGCCGCCACTTCACCGCCGGCCTGCTGGCCGCATCGACAGCACCTGCCGCCGGCCAGACCGTGCAAGGCCTTCGCAGCACCGTGCGGGGCATGAAGCAGCTTCACGCCATCATGATCCAACGCGGCGATGATGTCGTCCTGGCCGAGGCACCGCGCGGCCGCGGGCTGGACCGTCCCGCCAACATCAAATCCTGCTCCAAGAGCATTGTCGCCCTGCTGCTGGGGACCGCCATCGCGCGCAAGGAAATCGCCTCGGTCGATGCCACGCTGGGCGAGGTCGCGCCGCGCCTGATCCCTGCGGCCGCCACGCCGGGCACGCGCGGCATAACCATGGAACAGCTGGTGACGTTGCGCGCAGGATTGGGCAGCACGTCGGGCAACAATTATGGAAGCTGGGTTCGGTCGCGCAACTGGGTGGCCTATGCCCTGTCGCGCCCGATGGCGGACCGGCCGGGCGGCAACATGATCTATTCCACCGGCAGTACGCACATCCTGGGCGCGGCCCTTGACACCGCAACAAAGAAATCCCTGCTGGCGCTGGCGCGCGAACGGCTGGGCGCACCGCTGAAAATCGAGATACCCGGCTGGACCGCCGATCCGCAGGGCTTCTATTTCGGGGGCAACGAAATGGCGCTGTCACCCCGCGCCATGCTGAAAATCGCGCTGCTGATGCGTGACCGGGGCCGCTTCGGCGATGCGCAGGTCATACCGGAAAGCTGGATCGCCGCGTCGCTGGTGCCGCGCACCCAGTCGCCCTATTCCGGGCTGGATTATGGTTATGGCTGGTTCCTCAGCCGCTCGGGCTTCATCATCGCGCGCGGCTATGGCGGACAGATCATCGCCGCCCATCCGCAAAGACGCCTGGCGGTGGCGATCACATCGGACCCCGCACAGCCCGCCCGCTCCGGCGGCTATTTCGGCGACCTGATGGATCTCCTGGAAGGCCCGATCCTGGCGCTGGCGTGATCGGCGCTTGATGTATCGGCGCGCGGGACCGATAAAGCCCAGGCATTTCAGCCGAACGGATATTGCCATGTCAGATGCTCCCAATCGCACCTCTGCGCGCGCGCCGCTGCTGGCGGTGGAGGACACCAACTTCCTGCTGCGGGACGAGATGCGGCCCATCCGCTTCGCGCTGGAATACAGCAAGGCCGAACTGGAATTGCGCGACTGGGGCATCCGCTCCACCATCATCGTTTTCGGCAGCGCACGCGTGCCATCACCCGAATCTGCCGACGCCTTGCTGGCAGCGGCCAGCGATGACGCGCAACGGGCCGCTGCCCGGACCATGCGCACCCGCGCGCAGATGTATGACGTGGCGCGCCAGTTCGGCCGCATCGCGTCCGAGCGCGGCGGCGCCTTTGCGCCCAAGAGCCGCTGGCGCGACAATGTCATCGCCACCGGCGGCGGCCCGGGCATCATGGAGGCCGCGAACCGCGGGGCCTTCGATGTGGGCGCGCCCAGCATCGGCTTCAACATCACCCTGCCGCACGAGCAGGCGCCCAATCCCTACATCACCCCCGAACTGAGCTTCCGCTTTCACTATTTCGCCATGCGCAAGATGCATCTGGCGATGCGCGCCAACGCGCTGGCGATCTTTCCCGGCGGCTTCGGCACCATGGATGAGCTGTTCGAAATCCTGACCCTGCAACAGACCAAGAAGGCCCCGCCCGCGCCCATCGTGATGTTCTGCGAGGCCTATTGGCGCAAGATCATCAATTTCGATGCGCTGGTCGAGGAAGGCGTGATCGCCGCCGAAGACCTCAAGCTGTTCGAGTTCGTGGAGACCGCGGAACAGGGTTGGGAGTCGCTTTTGAAGCGCGGCCTGACGGTGGGCTAGCGCCGCGCCGGGGCCCGGGATTGGTCGCCAGCCAGATCACATGGCGCACGCCCCGGCCCTTGTTGGCGCGGGCCTTCACCTCTTCCACCGCAAATCCCGCGCGCCCCAGCCGGGCCACGAAGGCCGCGCTGGGCGCAGCCGACCAGACCGCCAGCATGCCACCGGGCCGCAGCGCCCGGCGCGCCATTTCCAAGCCGCGCGGGTCGTAAAGCCGGTCGTTGGCCGCGCGGCTGAGGCCATCGGGCCCATTGTCCACGTCCAGCAGGATGGCGTCATAGCCGCCGCGCGGCGCGGCGATGGCTTCGCCAACATCGCCCACATGCACCCGCACGCGCTTGTCATCGAGGCAGCCTGCCGTCAGCTCCGCCATGGGTCCACGCGCCCAGTCCAGCACCTGCGGCACGAGTTCGGCGACCGTCACCAGCGCGTCACGGCCCAGTGCCGCCAGCGCGGCGCGCAGGGTAAAGCCCATGCCATAGCCGCCGATCAGCATGCGCACATCGCGGCGGCCCTTCAGGCGTTCGCAGGCGACATCCGCCAGAACGATCTCCGAACTGCTCATGCGGCTGTTCATCAGGGGCGTGGCGCCCGCGAAGATGGCAAACTCGGTCCCCCGCCGCATCAGGCGCAGCGCGTCCTTCGCCGTGCCGGGCACCCGGGCCGTATCCAGATGCTCCCAAGGGATCATGCGCGAAGCTGGCGCGCATGCCAGCGCCGCTCGAAATGCATCAGCAGCCAGGAGGTCATGCCCAGCAGGAAGAAGCCCATCACGATGGGCCACAGCGTGTTGTCATAGGCCTGTCCGATCAGCGTGCCCAGCGCCAGCGAGATGACGGACGAGGTCGCGCCAATGATGGCCGACGCCATGCCCGCGACATCGCCCATCGGTTCCATGGCGACGGCATTGAGATTGCCAAACATGAGGCCGAACGAAAAGAAGAGCACACCGGCATAGACCATGAACATGGTCAGTGTGACCGGCACCACCATCTGCACCAGCAGGAACAGGCCAGAGGCCGTCAGCATGGATATGGCCGAGGCATTGCAGATGGCGCGCATGCCCCAGCGGCCGACAAAGCGGGAATTGACCATCGAGGCGACGCCCAGGAGGAGCGCCAGCGCGCCGAAATAGAGCGCGAAGCTGTCGCCGACATGGAACTGGTCCTGGAAGATCTGCCGGGAGGCGCCCAGATACCCGATCAGGCCGCCAAAGGTCAGGCCCATGGCCACCATGTAGGAAATGGTGGTGCGGTTGGAGAGCACCACGCGCAGGCCATGGCCGAAGGCACGTCGCGTCAGCGGCACACGGCGCGATGGCGGCAGGGTCTCGTCCAGCCGCAGCGCGATCCAGCCCACGATCACCACCGCATAGAAAATATAGAACAGGAAAATGGTGCGCCAGTCGGCCAGAGCCACGATGGCCAGCCCCAGGCTGGGCGCGATGGCAGGCACCAGGATGAAGATCATCATGATCAGCGACATCACCCGCGCCATGTCGCGGCCGGCATACTTGTCGCGCACCACCGAGACGGCGGTGACGTAAGGACACGCCACGCCCAGGCCTTGCAGGGCGCGGCCGGCGAGCAGCAGATTGAAGTCCTGCGCCATCCAGCAGACCAGGCTGCCCGCCAGATAGAGCGCCAGCCCCCCATACAGCACCGGCTTGCGGCCCAGCGCGTCGGACAGCGGACCCGCCACCAGCTGCCCCACCGCCATGCCGGCGAAGATGAAGCTGATGAGGAACTGGGTCCGGTTGGTGTCGGTGACGCCCAGTTCGCCGCCGATCACGCCCAGCGAGGGCAACAGCGCGTCAATGGTGATCGCCACGATGGAGATCAGCAGCGCCATCAGCAGCGTGAATTCTTTTTCCGATATGGCGCGGGAAGACATGCGTGACAGGCCCACAAAAAAGCACCCCGCCGGGTATCCGGCGGGGCGCTCTCTTACACACTATGCCCCGGGGGCGATAGGTGCCTTATCGGCGGTAGGGATTGTTGGGGCGGCGGTCGGCCCAGTTCGGGACGCCATCGCGGTCGCGGTCATAGGCCCGGGCGCGATAGCTGGCGCGATGGTTGTTGCGGTACCAATCCCGCTCGCGGGCATGGCGCCAATTGTGCCAACGATTGGAGCGGTCATAGTACCCGTTGGAATAGGCGATGGCGACATCGCCGACGCGGAACGAGAAACCGGCGGGCTGGGCAGAGGCGACAGTGGCGCCGCCGATGCTGGCGGTGGCGACGGCGGCGACCAGCAGGGCTTTCAGGGACTTTTTCATCTACGGCTCCTTTGAGCAGACATTCTTGACGCTTGGGTTGGACCCTTCGTCCTGAATAACTGCGGGGCGGGAAAACCGTTCCGGCGGGTTCCCTAGCCGCCGGGGTGCAGGCCCGGCGCTTCCTGGCCGGTGCGCGCGACATATTCGGTATAGCCGCCGCCATATTGATGGATGCCGTCGGCGGTGAGTTCGAGCACGCGGTTGGACAGTGCGGCGAGAAAGTGGCGGTCATGGCTGACGAACAGCATGGTGCCTTCGAATTCGGCCAGCGCGGCCACCAGCATTTCCTTGGTCGCCATGTCGAGATGGTTGGTGGGTTCGTCCAGCACCAGGAAGTTGGGCGGATCGAACAGCATCTTGGCCATCACCAGGCGCGCCTTTTCACCGCCCGACAGCACGCGGCACGACTTCTCGATGTCGTCGCCGGAAAAGCCGAAGCAGCCCGCCAAGGTGCGCAGCGGCGCCTGGCCGGCTTGCGGAAAGGATTTGTCGAGCGACTCGAAAATCGTGTCGTCGCCTTCGAGCAGGTCCATCGAATGCTGGGCGAAATAGCCGATGCGGACATTGCTGCCGATCACGACCTGGCCCTTGTCGGGCTGCGCATCGCCCACCACCAGCTTGAGC
>JAEZBK010000211.1 GCA_023427355.1 Pseudomonadota bacterium | reverse complement strand
GTGCAACCATGGCCGGCCGACCTATGTCGAACTGAAGCTGGCGGATATCGAGAAGCTGTTTGGGCGGCGATGAGGGCGCGTACGCTCCGCGCGTCGCTCCTGCTCACGCCGCAAAATTGCTCGCGCCCGGATTTGGTGCCGAAATCAGAATATGTATCCGCGTCTCGCCATAGTCGCGCGCATCGAGCATCTCGTAGCCGTCATGCGTAAGCGTTTCGTCGGTGGCGGTTTCGACGATCACCACCGCGCCGGGCTTGAGCCAGCCGCCGTCCTTGAGCGAGGCGAGGCAGCGTGCAGCCAGGCCCTTGCGATAGGGCGGATCGAGGAAGGCGAGGTCGAATGGCCCGCCGCTGCCGGTGTTGACAGGGCCAAGGTCTGCGGCATCGCGCCGCCATATCTTGCTGATGCCGGTCAGTTTCAGCGCCTCGATATTCTCCCTGACGAGCGCGCGGCTTTCAGCGTCATCATCAACAAAGAGACAGAAACGCGCGCCGCGTGACAGGGCTTCGATGCCCAATGCCCCTGTTCCGCAAAAGAGATCGATTGCGGACGCGCCTTCCAACGCGAAATCGCCCAGGTCGCGATGGGCCAGGATGTTGAACAGGGCCTGGCGCACCTTGTCCGAGGTGGGGCGCACGCGCAGGTCCGAAGGCGCCACCAATGTGCGCCCACCGAATTTGCCCCCCGCTACCCGCATGTTTCGCGCCCTTTCACGCTGCACCGCAACGTTGACCCTGCCAGACCCCCTAGCTAACGTGCCCGACAACTCAGAACAACCGCCCCGGGGAGCAGGATTTTTCATGGCCAAAAGAACGCAAGTTCGCGTCTTCCTGACGTTCTTCGTCTTCATCCTGGCGGCGATCAGCTACCTGGACCGCACCAACATCTCCATCGCCGGCGTGCAGCTGATGCCGGAGTTCGGCATCTCCAACCAGGAACTGGGCTATGTCCTGTCCGCCTTCCTGGCGGGTTACGGCCTGTTCCAGATCCCGGCGGGCTGGCTCGCCAAGAAATACGGCCCGCGCAAGGTGCTGACCTGGGGCCTGGTGTGGTGGGGCGTGCTGACCGCCGCCATGACGCTGATCACCCCGGCCATGGCCAATGCCTTTGTCCTGCTGCTGCTGGTCCGCTTCCTGCTGGGCGTGGGCGAGGCGGTGGTCTATCCGGCGTCGAACCAGTTCACCGCCACCTGGATCCCCACCGAGGAACGCGGCAAGGCCAACGGCCTGATCTTCGCGGGCACCGGCATGGGCGGCGCGCTGACCGCGCCCTTCATCACCTGGCTGATGCTGGCCTATGGCTGGCGCGAAGCCTTCATCATCTGCGCCGTGATCGGCCTGATCGCCGCGGTGGGCTGGTACATCTATGCCCGCGACACGCCCGATGAGCACAAGAGCGTCAACGAAGCGGAGCTGGCGCACATCAAGGCCGGCCTGACGGGCGGCGGCAAGAAGGGTGCGTCCAACATCGCCGTGCCGTGGGGCCGCATCTTCGGCAGCAAGGACATCCTGCTGCTGAACTTCTCGTATTTCTGCTTCTGCTGGATCGCCTTCATCTTCATCTCGTGGTTCTTCATCTACCTGGCGCAGGCGCGCGGGCTGGACCTGAAGTCCAGCGCCTACCTGGCCATGCTGCCGTTCGGCATGATGGTGGTGGGTTCGATCTCCGGCGGCGCGATCGCGGACTCCATCTGCAAGGCGCGGGGCGCGCGGGCGGGCCGTTGCCTGTTCTCGGTGCTGGCGCTGGTGCTGGCGGGCACGTTCCTGATCCTGGGTTCGCAGGTCCCCGACGCCATCCTGGCGACGGTGCTGCTGGCGCTGGGTGCGGGCACGCTCTATTTCGCGCAGAGCGCCTATTGGGCGCTGGCCGCCGACTTTGGCGGGCCGCATGCGGGCGTGATCTCGGGCTTCATGAACATGATCGGCATGGTGGGCGCGTTCCTGACCTCCAGCGCCACGCCCTGGCTCCAGAACCATTATGGCTGGACCTCGGTGTTCTTCGTGGGCGCGGCCGTGGCCGCCGCCGGCGCGCTGGCCTGGCTGGCGATCAATCCGGGCACCCGCCTGCATCGCGAGGAAGACGAGCAGGTGATGGCGTAAAAGCCTGCTCTTTTTTCCGGTCTTTCCAGAGAACCCCGGGGGGCAACCTCCGGGGTTCGCCTTTGTGGCGCCGCCATTCTGGGCTAGGAAGCGGGCATGAAGAGGCTGTTCCTGGCGTTGGCCCTGTTGTGGGCCGCGGCCGCCCCCATCGCCGCACAGACGATAGACCGCGCGCCCAAGGTGGTGGCGCGGCTTGTGGCCGAAGGGCCGGTGGCGCCGGGCGGCGAGGTCTGGGTCGCGCTGGAAGAAATCATCCGTCCGGACTGGCACACCTATTGGATCAATCCCGGCGACGCGGGCAATCCCACCACCATCGAATGGACGCTGCCCGCCGGATGGAGCGCGGGCGACATCCAGTGGCCGCGCCCCAAGCGGCTGCCGGTCGGGCCGCTGATGGATTATGGCTATGAAGGCAAGCTGTGGCTGCTGATCCCGCTGCGCGCGCCCGCCGACGCCAAGCCCGGACAGACGGTGCGGCTGGAGGCGCTGGCGAGCTGGCTGGTGTGCGAGCGCATCTGCATTCCCGAGGAGCAGGCGCTGTCGGTGGATGTGCATGTCGGCGAAGGACCGCGCGATCCGGCCCAGGCGAAGGATTTCGC
>JAEZBK010000196.1 GCA_023427355.1 Pseudomonadota bacterium | reverse complement strand
GACAAGATCCGCGAGACCCGTCCCGATTACCTGCTGATCCAGCCGTGGAACCTGAAGCACGAAATCATGGACAGCCACGCATACATCCGGGAATGGGGCGGCCAGTTCATCGTCCCCATCCCCGATGTCGCGCTGTTTCCATAAGGGAGGACTTCCATGAAAGTCGTTCTATTCTGCGGCGGCCTGGGGATGCGCATGCGCGACTATTCCCAGACCATGCCCAAGCCGATGGCCATGCTGCGCAACCGGCCTTTGATTTGGCATGTCATGCGCTGGTACGCCCACTGGGGCCATAAGGATTTCGTCCTGTGCCTGGGCCATCGGGGCGAGGCCATCAAGGAGTATTTCCTGGGCTACAATGAGGCACTGTCCAACGACTTTGTTCTGTCAGATGGTGGCCGGCGGGTCGAGCTGCTTTCCGAAGACATCCGCGACTGGCGCATCAGCTTCGTCGATACCGGCCTCAACTCGAATATCGGCGAGCGCTTGCGCAAGGTGCAGCCCTATCTGGCGGGCGAGGACAGCTTTCTGGCCAATTATTCCGACGGGCTGACCGACATTCCGCTGCCCCGTCTGCTGGAAGCCCACGAGGCGACGCGCGCAACCGCCACTTTCCTGGCGGTGCGCCCCCGCCAATCCTTCCCCGTCGCCCGCCTGCACGAGGATGGCACTGTCGCCGGCATCCACGACGTCAAGGAAACCGACATGTGGATCAACGGCGGCTTCTTTGTGCTGAACCGGGCGATCTTTGATGTCATGGAGGAGGGCGAGGAACTGGTGCTGGAGCCGTTCCAGCGGTTGATCAACCAGGGCAGGCTGACCGCGTGCAAATATGAGGGGTTCTGGCGCGCGGTGGACACGTTCAAGGACCTGACCGAGATGGAGACCCTGCTGTCCCATGGGCCAGGGCCCTGGGAATACTGGCGCGCTCGCCGCCCCAGCCCGGGCATCGCGGCGGAATAAACTTCGACGGTGGACGGGGAACATGGCGCCCCGTCCACGCGTCTCCTCCCATACGGAGGAGATTCGCCATGACCATTAAGGTATTGGATAAGAAGGAAAGTTACCGTCTTATCACTGACGGCGACGGCCATTACGCCGTCGTCGAGGTACGCTGCGGCCACGTCTACTCGCTGCACGGCCATCACCGCCGCGAAGCCCCCGATTCGGAAGAGGGCATGGTCCGCGTCATCGGCGATGACGGCTGGTTCGACGAAGTCAAGGCGCGCAACTGTTTCCACAGCGCGGCGGGCGGCGAGACCTATTACAGTCAGAAAATCTGGTAGAGCCTACTCGGCGGCCAGCCAGTCCTGGATCAGGCGCCAGGCAATGGAGCCGGGGGTCGGCAGGAACAAACCTGTTCCCTTGCCCCGATGGCGCTCGTCAAATTCGGACAGGATCTGCGCGCGGGGAAACCAGCGGGCGTCCTCCAGTTCGTGCGGGTCGGGCATCAATTGACCGCCGATGGCGCGAGCGGAAAAGGCCATCATCGCGGAGGAGGGGAACGGCCAGGGCTGGCTGCCGGCATATGTGACGTCGGCGACCAGGATACCGGTCTCCTCGTGCACCTCGCGCGCCACGGCTTCTTCCAGCGTTTCGCCCGGTTCGACGAACCCGGCCAGCACCGACCATTGGCCTGCCGGCCAAACCTTTTGGCGGTGCAGCAGGATGTTGTCCCGGTCGGTGACCCGCATGATCACGGCGGGGTCGGTGCGCGGATAGGTTTCCGCGCCGCAATGCGGGTCCACGCATTTGCGGACGTGGCCGCCGTCCTTGCTTTCGGTGGGCGCGCCGCAACTGCCGCAGAAGCGGGCGCGGCGATGCCAGATCAGCATAGCCCGCGCATATCCCAGCAGCGCGGCTTCGCCCGCCGCCAGCAGGCCGCCGACACCGCGCAGGCCCTGCCAGGTGCCCCCCAGGCCCAGATTGGGACCGGCGCCGTTTTCCTCGGCCTCGACGCCCGAAATGTCGGCGGCGAAAAACGGCACACCTGAGGCGCCGATGCCTAGGAAGACGATCTCGCGCGCCAGGTCCATCAGTTCGGCGCCCTGGATTCCTTGGCCCAGAATGGCGGCGGCATGGCCGTGCGAGGCAAAAACCGTGTTGGCCGACGGCTGGGCATCGGACTCGATCAGCGACAGCTCGCGCCAGAAGGGGACAATCACCTTGGCGGGGCTGGTGCGGGCCGCTTCCAGCGCCTGCGCGTCACGGCGGATATGGTGGGCGCGGTCCAGAGGGACGGCGGAATAGAGAATATTGCTCATATAAGAACCATGGCACGGGCCGCCCTTCCTCTCAAGCTCGGTAAGATGGCGATTGCTCTTTGGCCCGGCTTGGTGAAAATGTAGGCCTGAGGGGGGCAAATGAGCGATAACCTGGCAATTCTCGACGCGATCCTGGCAAACATTCGGGACGCGGTTGTGCTTCCCGATGAAGAACGCCGCTTGGTCCGGGTGAACAAGGCGTTCGAGACTCTGACGGGGCACGAGGCTGCCGCTCTGCTGGACTGCCGATCGGAAGACGCGGCGCGCGCGCACCAGCATCTGGTCAATGCCATGAACAGTCATGACGGCGGGCGCTGGCACGGTCCCGTCCGTTGCGGCGACGGCACCGATGGGGGCTTCTAGCTGGCGGTCAGCGCGGTGAACGGCGTCAACGATTTCGCCACCCATTACCTGGGGCTGCTGCGC
>JAEZBK010000185.1 GCA_023427355.1 Pseudomonadota bacterium | reverse complement strand
TTTTGGATCCTTACAGGCCCTTCGTGAATTCGGCGTAGGCGGCGGCATCCATCAGCTTGCCGAACTCTCCGGCATCCGCGAGCTTGATCTGGAAGAACCAGCCCGCGCCTTCCGGATCGTCATTGACCTTGGACGGCTCGGTGGCGAGCACGTCGTTCGCGCCGGTGATCTGGCCGCCGACCGGGGCATAGACTTCGCTGGCGGCCTTCACACTTTCCACCACCGCCGCCTCGGCACCTGCCGTCACGGTCTTCCCCGCCTGGGGCAGCTCGACATAGACGACATCGCCCAACTGTTCGGCGGCGAATTTGGTGATGCCAACCGTGGCGCTGTCGCCATCCAGGCGCACCCACTCATGCTGATCGGTATAACGGGTCTCGCTCATCTGCTTTCTCTCAACGCTTGTAGGTGTGGGGAACAAAGGGCATGGGCACAATGGTGGCCGCCAAGGCCTGGCCACGCACCATCAGCTCTATTTTCGCGCCATTCGCCGCAAACGGCGTCTCGACATAGCCCATGGCGATGGGGCCGTTGGCGGAGGGACCAAAGCCGCCCGAAGTGATGCGGCCAACAAGGCGGCCATCCGCCATGATCTGTACGCCCTCGCGTGCGGGCGCGCGACCTTCCGGCTTGATGCCCACCCGCTTGCTGCCCACGCCATTGGCAATTTTTTCCAGGATGGAGGCGGCTGCGGGAAAGCCGCCTTCGGCCTTGCGGCGCTTGCCAATGGACCAGACCAGACCGGCTTCGACAGGATCGGTGCTTTCGTCCATGTCATGGCCGTACAGGCACAGGCCCGCTTCCAGCCTCAGGCTGTCGCGCGCACCCAGACCAATGGGCATGACGCCGTCCTGCGCCAGGAGCGCGCGCGCCACTTTTTCGGCATCGGCGGCTTCCAGTGAGATTTCGAAGCCGTCCTCGCCGGTATAGCCGGTGCGGCTGACGATGGCGGGAGCACCGGCGACGGTGGCCCGCACGGCGTCCATGAAGGTCAGGTTGCTGATGCCGGCGGAAAGACGCTCCAGCACAGTGGCGGCGGCGGGACCTTGCAGCGCCAGCAGCGCACGATCGGGCGCGGGTGTTAGGACGGCCTTGTCCACCAGTTTTTCGGCGATGTAGGCGAAGTCGGCGTCCTTGCAAGCGGCATTGACCACCAGATAGAGGGCGCTTTCGCCCGCCAGCCGCGTGGTCATGAAATCATCCTTGATTCCGCCGGCCTCGTTCAGCAGCAAGCCATAGCGTTGCCGCCCCTCGCCCAGGCCCTGGATGTCGGCAGGGGTGAGGGTTTCCAGCGCGGCGGCTGGGTTCTCGCCCGACAGAAAGGCCTGGCCCATGTGCGAGACATCGAACAGCCCGGCATGGCTGCGCGTGTGCAGATGCTCCTTGAGGATGCCCATGGGATATTGCACCGGCATCTCGTAACCGGCGAAGGGCACGAGCTTGGCGCCCAACTCGACATGCAGGGCATGGAGCGGCGTGCGGTGCAGAGTTTCAGTCGTGAGAGTCATGCGATCCCGATAATAGTGAGGTCTCACGCCCTGCTTCAGGCGCGCTACCCCTCTGTCACGGGACCTGAGAGATTTCCCCGTCCTGGTGGACGGATTACCCCTTCGGTGGGATGGCGCCCATCCAGGCCCACCCGCTTTCCAGAAGATTCATACCTTCGCGCGGTCCTTTTGCCTGAGAGTTTCCGGGGCGGTTGCTCCTTCGGCGGCTTTTGCAAGCTCTCTCCCGCGGGAGATCATGTGATGGCCAGGACCATGCGCCTCACGGCGGGCGGCCCTGTTGCAGTGCATCCTAGAGGGGGCGGCGGGCGAGTCAACGCGCACGCCCCTGCGGCAGGACAACCGCCGGGAGTTACTCACATCCTTTCGGGAACTTCGATTCCCAGCAGGTCCAGCACGTTGGTCAGGACCGTCAGAACCTGGGCACACAGGCCCAGCCGGGCGGCGCGCAACGCCATATCCTGCTCGGACAGAATGTGATGGGCGGCGTAGAACCGGCTGAAGCGTTGCGCCATCTCAAAGGCATAGTCGCACAGGATATTGGGCGCCCGCTTGTCTTCCGCCGCCGCCATGGCGTCGCCCAGCGACAGCAGATGCAGGGCCAGCGCCCGCTCCTCCGGCGAGGTCAACGAAGCGGGAACGCTGTCATATGCGCCAGCCTTGCGCAGGATGGACTGGATGCGCACCGCCGCATATTGCAGATACGGCCCGGTCTTGCCCTCGAAGGTCGAAAAGCGTTCCAGGTCGAAGATGTAGTCGGTCGTGCGCTGGTGCGAGAGATCGGCGAACTTTATCGCGGCAAGGCCGACCTTGCGCGCAATTTCGGCGCGCTCCGCTGGTGCATAGTCCGCGCCGATGCCCTGTTCCGCCAGGCGCTTTTCGGCTTCAGCCTTGCCCATCTCGATCAGGTCGTACAGCTTCATCGCGCCACCCGCGCGGGTCTTGAAGGGTTTGCCATCCGCCCCGTTCATGGTGCCATAGCCGACATGTTCCAGCACAGCCTGGCCGGCGAAGCCGGCAAGGTGGGCAGCGCGGAACACTTGTTCGAAATGGCCATGCTGGCGGTGATCCACGACATACAGGATCTGTGCCGGATCCAGATCGCGAACGCGCTCGATGATGGTGGCGAGGTCGGTCGTGCCATACAGCACGCCCCCCTCAGACTTGATCAGGATCAGCGGCGGCAGCGGCTTCTTGTCGTCTTCGCGGGCGACGTTCACAACCAGCGCGCCTTCGCTTTCGACCGCAAGGCCGCGGCCTTTGAGATCCGCGATCATGGGTGGGATCAACGCATCCACGCTGGATTCGCCGTTCCACAGGTCGAACTTGACGCCCAGGCTGCCGAACTCCCGCGTCAGGCCCACTTCCGTGACCTTCACGAAATGCTTCCACAGGGCGCGATAGCCGGGACGGCCTGCCTGCAACTCCACCGTGGCGCGGCGCGCCGCTTCCAGCCGTGCAGGATCGGCCTTGCAAGCGGCCGAGGCGCGCGGGTAGAGCGTTTCCAGCGACTCCATGGTGACGGGCGCCTCTTCGGGATAAGGCCCGACGAAATTGGGATCGAAGTAGATGGGCGCGGAGCCTTCCTGTTCGATTTCGGTGATGAGCTGGCCCATCTGAAGGCCCCAGTCCCCCAGATGCACATCGCTGATGACCTTCCAGCCATTGGCCCGCAGCAGACGTTGCAGGCAATCGCCGATGATGGAGGAGCGCAGATGATGGACCGCCATCGGCTTGGCGATGTTGGGGCCGCCGAAATCAATCACCAACGTGCGGCCCGCGCCGGTATCCGGAGCGCCGCCGCGCGCATCGGCGCGCAGGTCGTCCAGACGCGCCGCAAGAGCGGTATCGGTCACATCGAGATTGAGGAAGCCTGGCCCCGCGATCTCGATGCGCGCGAACATGGGGTCGGCCTTGAGGCGCGCCGCGATTTTTTCGGCGATAGCACGAGGATTGGCCTTGGCCTGCCGGGCTGCCGCCAGCGCGCCATTGCACTGGAAGGGCGCCAGATCGGGCCGATCGGAGACCTGCACCTGGCCGAAAATACGCGCCAACCCTTCGGCCTCGAACGCATCACCAACCGCCTGCGAGAGCGCGGCATTGAGAGACGTCATGGCGCGGTGCGGCCCATGGCGGGCAGGAAACCGCGCTCGGAGGCGCTGATCTCAAGCCCTGCCAGATATTGGTAATCGGTCGGCAGGCGGCCATTCTCCATCTTGAGAACGGAGGCATCGAGCGCGGTGTTGAAGGTGACAACCGCTGCGCCCGCGGGAAAATCCACCGCCAGGCTGAGGACGCGCTTGGTGATGATGCGATCCCCCTGATTCACGGCGATGAAATAAGGAACATTGTAGCGCGCGGCCTGACCGGTAGGCGCGCGCGTGGCCCGGAAGGTGAAACGAATGTCCGAGCGGGCCTCGCCGGCGCGGGTATCCAGGCGGCAGGTTTGCGTCACACCCGTCATCTCCACCGTATACAGAAGCGCGGACGGATCGACCGCCATGGCGCCGGGCTTGGGCACGGGGCGTATCGCAGCATCGGCCAGAATCGCCGCACCCGGACACAGGGTGACGCGCGGGGCATTGCAGCCCGCCAGAAGCAGGGCGCCGCCAAAAACTGCAAAGGCAGACCGGAAAATGCGGGGCATCATCACAACTTTTGCTCTTTTGCTTGACTTTCCGTGGCCTGCGGCCGACTTGTCGGGCAAGGCAGGGGCAGCTTAGAGCATTTTCCGCCCGGCCTGTTAAGCCGTTTTCGGGGCGTCATGGCGGTCTATACCGAGGTCTCTTTCGAGGATCTGGAGCGATTTCTCCAGGACTACGATATTGGCATGCCACTGGCCTTCAAGGGCATTGCCGAGGGCGTGGAGAACTCCAACTATTATCTCCAGACAGACCGCGGCGCCTACATCCTGACCCTCTATGAAAAGCGGGTAAATCCGGACGACCTGCCCTTCTATCTCGGCCTGATGCAGCATCTGGCGCAGGCCGGGATTGTCTGCCCCCTCCCCGTGCCTGCCCGCAACGGCGCCCTGTCCGGGCTGCTCAACCGGCGGCCTTGCGCCATCGTCACCTTCCTGAATGGCCTGTCGGTGCGCAGGCCGGCGCCGGTGCATTGCGCCAGCGCCGGCGCGGCGTTGGCGCGGCTGCACCTGGCGGCCAATGGCTTCGCGCTGACCCGCGCCAATGCCCTGGGCCCGGCCGGATGGAAGCCGCTTGTGGAAGCCTGCCTCCCGCATGCCGATGGTGTCGAGCCCGACCTTACCGCGCTGATCGCAGATTCGTTCAGCGGCATTACGCGCGCCTGGCCCGATCTCCCGTCTGGCGTGATCCATGCCGATCTTTTCCCGGACAATGTGCTGTTCATGAAGGA
>JAEZBK010000171.1 GCA_023427355.1 Pseudomonadota bacterium | reverse complement strand
TGCGGATACTGCTTCAACCGTCGCGCCGCTTCGGGGATGCGGACATACTCCAGCATCTCGCGGGCGCGCGCCTGCGCCTCGGCGCGGGGCAGCTTGCGATGCAGCACCAGCGCCTCGACGATCTGTGCGCCCACCGTCATGTGCGGCGTCAACGCCGTCAGCGGGTCCGGGAAGATCATGGTGACGCCGCTGCCGCGAATGGCGTTCAGCCGCCTGGGGCTTGCGCCCAATATCTCCTCGCCGCGAAACCTCACGCTGCCCGTGGCGCGGCCATTGGCGGCCAGCAGGCCGAACGCCGCCAGGAACAACTGGCTCTTGCCCGATCCGCTTTCGCCCACGATGCCCAGGCACTGCCCCGCATCCAGCGACAGCGAAGCCCGCTTCACCGCATGCACCTCGCCATCCGGCGTATCGAAGCGCACATCCAGATCGGTGATTTCCAGTAGCTTCGACATCAGCGATCCTTCGGATCTAGCGCGTCGCGCAGGCCGTCACCGATGAAGTTGAAGCAGAACAGCGTCACCGCCATGAACAAGGCCGGGAAGACCAGGGTCCAGGTCGCGGTTTCCATCTGCGCCGCACCCTCTGAGATCAGCGTACCCCAGCTTGTCAGCGGCTCCTGCACCCCCAGCCCCAGGAACGACAGGAAGCTCTCGATCAGGATCACGGTGGGCACGGTCAGCGTGACATAGACCACCACCGGCCCCACCGCGTTGGGGATGATGTGGCGGCTGATGATGCCAAAGCCGGATACGCCCGCCGCCCGCGCCGCCTCGACGAATTCCTTCTGCTTCAGCGACAGCGTCTGGCCGCGCACGATGCGCGCCATGGTCAGCCATTCCACCGCGCCCACCGCCACGAACAGCAGGATCAGGTTGCGCTCGAAGACCACCATCAGGGTGATGACCAGGAAGATGAAGGGCAGGGAATACAGAACGTCCACCACCCGCATCATCAGTGCATCGGTGCGCCCGCCGACATAGCCGGCGGTTGCGCCATACAGCACGCCGATCACCAGCGAGACCAGCGTCGCCACCAGCCCAACCGCCAGGCTCATCCGCGCGCCATACAGCACGCGCACGAACAGGTCGCGGCCCACCGCATCGGTGCCGAACAGATACCCCGGCGCGTGGCAGTTGGCCGGGCCGGGCCACCAGGTGGGGGCGCAGGTGATCAGGTCGTAATTCACCGCGTCGAACCGGTGCGGCGACAGAAAAGGCGCGAACAGCGCCATCAGCGCCATGACCGCCAGGACGAAGATCGCGGCCATGGCGGCGCGATTGCGCTTCAGCCGCGCGAAGGCATCAGCCCACAGGCTGCGGCCCGCCACCGCGCGCTCCAGCGTTTCGGCCTTGGCTGCGCTGCCGATCATGTGAACCGCACCCGTGGGTCGAGCACCGCATAGAGCAGGTCGGCGATGAAGTTCAGCACGATCACCAGCGCCGCATAGACCACCACCACGCCCAGCACCATCGTGTAGTCGCGGTCCAGCGCCGCCAGCACGAAATAGCCGCCGATCCCCGGCAGGCCGAAGATCAGCTCCACCACCAGCGATCCGGTCAGCACCGCCGCGGTGGCCGGGCCCAGGTAACTCACCAGCGGCAGCGCCGCGGCGCGCAGGGCATGGTGCAGCACGATGCGGTGTTCCGGCGCGCCCTTGGCGCGGGCGGTGCGGATATAGTTGCTGCGCAGCACTTCCACCATGCTGCCGCGCGTCAGCCGCGCGATCACCGCGATCTGCAACAACGACAAGGTGATCACCGGCAGGATCAGGTTGCGGATGGCCCCGCCGCCCCAGCCGCTCACCGGCAGGGTGAAGTCATAGCCGAACAGCGAAACGCCATAGACGCCGAAAACCAGCGTCAGCACCGGCGCGGTGACAAAGGCCGGGATGGTCACGCCCACCATCGCCAGCGTCATCACGGTGAAATCCTGCGGCCGGTTCTGCCGCAAGGCGGCCCATGTCCCCAGGCTCGATCCCACCAGCAGCGCCAGCGCCATGGCGCAAAGCCCCAGCGTCAGGCTGACGGGCAGCCCCGCCAGGATCAGTTCGGTGACGGTGAAATCCTTGTTCTTGAAGCTGGGGCCCAGGTCGCCGCGCAGCAGATTGCCCATATAGATCGCGTATTGCTCGACCAGCGGCTTGTCCAGGTTGTAGGCCGCCTTGACGTTGGCCTCGATCTCCGGCGGCAGGCGGCGCTCCCCGTCAAACGGCCCGCCCGGCGCAATGCGCATCATGAAGAAGGTCAGCGTGACGATGATGAACAGCGTCGGGATCGCCCCCAGCATGCGGCGCAGCGCATATCCCAGCATCAGCCCAGCGCCCAGAAACGGAACCGCGCCTCAAGGGCGTCGCCATGCTCGCGCCACCATTCATTGTCCACCGCGAACGACTTTTCCAGCATGCCCTTCTGCGACAGCACGAAGGCGGCCTGCGGGCCCGGCGGCAGCTGCTGCACCAGCGCCAGCGCCGATCGGCGCGGCGGCATGAAGGGCGCAAAGCGCGCCATGCCCGCCAGCGGCGCGCTGCCGGTGGCATAGCGCACATAATCCTGCGCCATCTCCTTGCGCGGCGTCCCCTTGGGGATCGCCAGCACATCGGCTTCGTAGAATTGCTGCGGCAGGATGGTCAGGGTCTGCGCCGCCGCCACCTCGCCCGTCAGGGCCGTGGCGAAGGTGGCGCGGCCATCCTTCAGCATCGCCACCGGCTCGGCGACCGCTTCCCACCACACGATGTTGGGCTTGATCGTATCCAGCCGGGCAAAGGCGCGCACCACGCCTTCGGGCGTCGCCAGCACCTCATACACATCGTCCGCCCTCACGCCATCGGCCAGCAGCGCCATTTCCAGGTTGATGCGTGCCCCCCGTTGCAGGGCGATCTTCTGCCCCTGCGCCACGGCGGCGAACAACTGCCCCAGGTCGCTGGGCATCTGGCAGCCGTCGCACACGATCATCTGGGCATAGATGGCCGAGGCGGCGAAACATTCCCCCACCATACCCTTGTGGAAATCCTGGGCCGCAGGGGTGCCGTCGGCACCCGGCGGCAGGGCGGCGGCATCCAGCGGCTCCAGCAGCCCTTCGCGGCAGGCGGTGATCGCGGCCGGCAGCTCCAGGTCATAGACGTCGCTGACGAACTGGTTGGTCTTCACGGCGCGGCGAATCTCGTCCAGGTCGCCCGACCATTGCCGGATCAGCGTCTTGACGCGATGCTCGGTGCCATAGGGCACGATCTGCGATGCGGCTTGCGCCCGGCCATAGACACCCGCCCAGGTGGTGACGGTCAGTTCGGGCATGGGCCGCAGCCACCAGGCCGCGAAGCCGCCCGCCGCAAGCAGCACAATCGTCAGGCCAAGCAGGATCTTGCGGCGCATCGCGCCACTTTAGCCAAGCGAAGGCACTTGTCTATGAAGGATCAGAGATCCAGTTCGAGACCGAAATCCACGCCCTGGTCCACCGTATCGCGGCGGCAGGTCAGCGTGGCCGCACCGCCATTGCCGCAGGCGCTGCGCGCGCCATTGACCTGCATGTAGCGATAGGCGGCGGTCAGGCGTGCGCCGGGGGCGACGTCCAGCTTCACGCCGGCCAGGCCCTGCCAGGCCAGGCGCATGTCCGACGACGAGGCCAGGTACATGTTGGTGCTGGTGGGATTGTCGCTCAGGCGCGTCTGGGTATAGGCGACGCCCGCGCCGCCGCCGATGAAGGGCGTCAGCGGGATGCCATATTCATGCAGCGGCGCTTCCCACACGATGTTGGCCATCACCGCGCCGGTGTCGCGCAGGCCGCTCGCGGGCGTGGTCACGCCATTGCGGGTCACGTCGGTATAGGAACGGTGACGCCACACGCCTTCCAGTTCGGCATTGAAGCCGTAGGGCAGCTTGGTGCCCACGGCGATCGCGCCGCCGACACCGACATCCTGCGCGCCGCGCAGCGCCACCGGGGGCGCCGACGGCACGGTCACGCGGTCGCCGCTGCGGAACGCCATCGAACCGCGCAGCGCCACATAGACACCCGACTTTTCCTGGCCGGGATAGGGCAGGTAGCCATAGCCGTCGCCCTGGGCGATGGCGGCGGCCATGCCCCCGGCCAGAACAAGGCCGGTCAGGCCGGCGGATGCCAGAAGGGTGGTGCGACGCATGGAGAGCCCCCGGGGGAATAAGACCAGCCGAGGGTTGCCGCTTAGGGTTAATCAATGATTAATAACGCCCCTTTGGGGCCGGATTTGCCATGCTCCACACGGCTTTACGGGGGAACTGATGCGTTATCTGCACACAATGGTACGGGTGGCCGACCTCGAGGCGTCGCTCGACTTCTATGTCAACAAGCTGGGCCTGACCCTGGTGCGCCGCACCGATTACGAACAGGGCCGCTTCACCCTGGCCTATCTCGCCGCCCCGCAGGATGAAGGCCGCGCCCGCGCCGAAAAATCGCCGGAGATCGAACTGACCTGGAACTGGGATCCGGAGGTCTATACCGGCGGGCGCAATTTCGGCCACATGGCCTTCGAGGTGCCTGACGTCTATGCCGCCTGCCAGCGGCTGATGGATGCTGGCGTGACCATCAACCGTCCCCCGCGCGATGGCTGGATGGCCTTCATCCGCTCGCCCGACGGCATTTCCATCGAATTGCTGCAGGCTGGCGAACGGCTGGCCCCGGCCGAGCCCTGGGCCTCGATGCCCAACACCGGGGCGTGGTAGCTGCAAGTGCCGGAAAGGCTTGGGGAAATCCCGGCCATTTCCGCCCTTGCATTTGCCGGATGCGGCCCATAGTTTCCGCCGCCTCGCGCCTTTTGGCGCCGTGTGCAGTTG
>JAEZBK010000048.1 GCA_023427355.1 Pseudomonadota bacterium | reverse complement strand
CTGGCGGCGCTTCTTGTGTGTGCGCTGTCCGCACCCGCCTCGGCCCAGACCTTGCTGCTCGAAATCTGGCGCGGTGGCGTCGCGGGCAAGACGGTCCCGGTGACGAAGACCGGCGACAGTCTGCTGGTCGCGGCCTCCGATATCCCCGCCCTTGGCATTAACGTTACCGCGCCAATGGGCGATGCGGTGGACCTCACGGCCTTGCCCGGCGTCACCGCCCGCCTCGACGAAGCCAACCAGCGCCTGCATCTCGACATCGCCGCCAGCGCGCAGCCGCGCCAGCTTTACGACCTGGGCGCAGGCGCGATGCCCGTCACCACGCCGGGCGAGCGCGGCGCCATGGTGCGCTATGATCTCTCCGCCACGCTGGCGCGCGGATGGTCCGGTGGCGCGGGGCTGGGCCTCGACCTGTTCGACGATCATCGCCGCTTCATCGCCAACGGCTTCGCCACCTTCGGCCCGGGCAGCCGCGCCGTCAGGCTCGACACCGCACTGACCTGGGCACGCCCGGAAAAACTGACGCATCTCACCCTGGGCGATGCCATCACCATCACGCCCGGCCTTGCACGCGCCGTGCGTTTCGCAGGCCTGCAATATGCCACGGACTTTTCGCTGGCGCCGGGCCTCGTCACCCTGCCGCTGCCCAGCTTCTTCGGCGCCAGCGAAGTGCCCGCCACGGTGGAAGTCTATGGCGGTGCGGCGAAACTGGCACAGCAGGACATCGCGCCCGGTCCGTTCGAACTGCGCAACCTGCCGCTGATCACCGGCGGCGGCGACGCCACGGTGGTGGTGCGCGACGTGCTGGGCCGCGAGACGACGCAGAGCTTCTCGCTCTTCCTCGACAAGGCGATGCTGGCGCCCGGACGCGAGGCCTTCGCCTTCGATCTGGGCTTTCGCCGCGCCCGCTTCGGCCTGGCCAGTTTCGATTATCGCGATCCCATGCTTTCCGCCGATTGGCGCGGCGGCTTCGCACACGGCCTGACGTTGCAGGCCCATGGCGAGGCTGCGCCGCGCGTGGCCGTGCTGGGCGCTGGCGCGGGGCTTGGTCTTGGCAACGGCTTTGTCGCCGCCGATATCGCCGCCAGTTCCAGCCGCGATGGCGTGGGCCTGGTGGCGGCGCTGTCGGCGCGCTTCAATCTGGGCCACATCAATCTTTTCGGTGCGGGCCAGGCAGGCAATGGCCGCTTCCGCGATCTCGCATCGCTGGATGGTTTGGGGCCGCCCGACTGGCGGCTGCAGGCGGGGGCCACCGCCAGCCTGGGTGATGCAGGCGTGCTGGCGCTGTCCTGGATCGGCGAAAAACGGCCCCTGCGCGAACGCCAGTCGCTCTTCACGGCAAGCTGGTCGTTGCCCTTGCCCGGTGGGTTGTCCGTCGCCGCCACCGCCCTGCACGATTTTTCCAGCGGCGGCACGGGCGCACAGATCGCGCTGGCCATGCCGCTGGGCGCGCGCGGTCTTGCCAGCCTCTCCGCTTCCAGCGAGGCCGGGCGCGTGGCGCTGCACGCGCTCTACGACAATCCCGCCGACCCGGATGGCGGCTTCGGCTATCGTCTGGGCTTGGGCCAGGCACAAGGCGCCCGCCTGCAGGCCGAGACGCGCTATGTCGGCGAACAGTTCGGCGCCGGTGGCGGCGTGGCGCTCACGGGGGGGCAGGCCGCGCTGCGCGCCGATCTGGCCGGGGCGCTGGTCGCGCTGCGCGGCGGGCTCTTCGCCACCCGCGATCCCGGCGATGCGGTGGCGCTGGTCGAAACCGGCGCGCCGGGCATTCGCATCTATCGCGAAAACCGTCCCGTCGCCGTCAGCGACAGCGAAGGCCGCGCCCTGCTGACGGGCCTTGCCGCCCATGCACCCAACCACATCGCGGTCGAGCCGCTGGACTATCCCTTCGACACGCTGGTGGAAAATACCGCCATGACGGTCGCGCCGCCACGCCGCGGCGCCGCCCGCGTGGATTTGGCGCCACCCCTGCGCAAGCCGTTGCTCGCCATGATTCGGCGCGGCAACAGCGCGCTCCCCGCGGGTGCGCGGGTGCTGTTCGATGGCTCCGGCGATGCGCAGGCGCTGGGCCATGACGGACGGCTGTTCATTGCCGACCTGAAGGCCCCGCGCGGCGCGATGATCGAAACCGGCAAGGGACGCTGCCGCATCTTCGTGACGCCTGACGAAGCGGGCGGGCTGACCGATGCCGCGTCGCTCACCTGCTTCCGGGAGCCCGACCTTGCGTATTAGCGCGGTGCTTGTCCTGTGGCTGCTCTGCACCCGCCCCGCGCTGGCGCTGCTGTGCGGCAGCTTCCTCAGCCCCATGACGGTCAGCGCCACCAATCTCAGCTTCGGCGTCTATGCGCCCGGCGGCACGCGCACCGCCAACACCAGCGTGACCATCAAATGCGCCATCCCGCTCGATCTTCTGCCAGACTTTCATGTGCGGCTGTCGGCGGGCAACGCCGCTACGCCCGCCGCCCGCTATCTCAAGCTGGGGTCCGGCCAGCTTTTCTACAACATCTATGCCGATCCGGGCTTCGCCAGCGTCTGGGGCGATGGCGGTTCCGGCTCGGTGGAACAGGTCTATGACGGCCTTCTCTCGCTGGGGGCCGTCACCCTGACCGGCTTTGGCCGGCTTCCCGCGGGCCAGTATGTCCCTGCGGGCACCTATGGCGACCGCATCACGGTGACGGTCGTCTTCTAGCGTTATGGGGCCGTCGCAATCGGGGCTATGATGCCCGGATGATGGAATCGTTTCGCCGCCTGCAAGGCAGCCTCTGGCCGCTCCTGTCCTGCGTCATCGCCGGCGGCGGCCTGGTGCTGCTGCTGGGTTCGCAGGTGCTGTGGGGCATCATCGCGCTGGCGGCGGCCACGCTGCTCATCGCCCGCTTCATAGATTTCCAGCCGCCGGTCGCCAGCGTCACCCGCACGCCGGAAGATCCGCTGTCGCTCCTGCCGCCCCAGACCCGCGCGCTGTTCGAAAGCCTGCCCCTGCCGCTGATGCTGCTGGATGGCGGCCAGCGCGTGCTCTTCGTCAATCGCGACATGCGCGCCGCGCTGGGTCCGGGGCTGGAGCGCCGCCATGTCGCGTCCGTGCTGCGCCATCCCGAATTGCTGGAAGCCTTGTCGCAGGCGCGGTCCGGCACCGATGTCGCCCGCGCCGCCTTCAGCATGGCCGGCCCGGTGGAACGCCACTATGAGGCCTATGCCGCGCGCATCGATGGCGGGCTGGTGGCGCTGGTGATGCACGACGTCACCGCCATTCGCCGCAGCGAGCAGATGCGCGCCGATTTCGTCGCCAATGCCAGCCACGAATTGCGCACGCCCCTGGCCGCCGTGTCGGGTTTCATCGAAACCCTGCAAGGCCCGGCGCGCGACGATGCCGACGCGCGCGAACAGTTTCTGGCCATCATGGCGACGGAATCGGCGCGGATGCGCCGCCTGATCGACGACCTGCTCTCGCTGACGCGCATCGAACTGAACGAGCATGTGCGCCCCGTCACGCCCGTGGCGCTGGAGCCGGTGCTGCGCCAGGCCATCGCCGCATTGGCTCCGCTTGCCGCCGCCGACAACATCACCATCACCTTGTCGGGCGAAGCCCCCGACATATTGGGCGAGCGTGACGAGCTGGCGCAGCTGTTCCAGAACCTGATCCACAATGCGATCAAGTATGGCCGCGAGGACGGCATGGTCGCCGTCACGCTGGGCCGCCACAATGGCGATGCCGTGATCGCGGTGCGCGATGACGGCGAAGGCATCCCGCGCGAGGCCCTGCCGCGCCTGACCGAGCGCTTCTACCGCGTGGACGTCAAGCGCAGCCGCGAGCGCGGCGGTACGGGCCTTGGCCTGGCCATCGTCAAGCATATCGCCAGCCGCCATGACGGCCGGCTGGCCATTGAAAGCGTGCAGGGACAGGGCAGCACCTTCACCGTCTTCCTTCCCGCCGCGCCCGCGCCGGAAAAGCCCGCCCAGGGCGCAGACCTATCCTCCCGCGCGGACGCAGGCCCGGCGGGGGAGGGCCCGTAGCAACGCTTGCGGTGCGAAGGGTGAGCCAGGCAGCCAAGCCTGGCGAACGCCAAGCGCCGTCAGGCGCGCAGGCCGGAACGGAAGGGGCCTGAAACGCTGTCACACAAGTGTTATAGAAGTGTCGCATAGACTTGGCCTTGCGCCGTTAGGCCATTCCGCGACAGGCACCGATGAGTCCCCCCGATGAACGATCACACCGTCAAATCCTTTGACGACCAGCTCCAGGCTCTTTCCACCCTGGTCGCCCAGATGGGCGGCCTGACCGAGGCGCAGCTTGCCGCCGCGATCGAGGCCATCGCCCGCCGCGACAGCCAGGCGGCCGAAAGCGCCGTCAGCGGCGATGGCCGCATCGACGCCCTCCAGGCCGAGATCGAGGAACGCGCCGTCAAGCTGCTTGCCCTGCGCCAGCCCATGGCCGTGGACCTGCGCGAGACGCTGGCCGCCATCAAGATCGCGGGCGAGCTGGAACGGATCGGCGACCTGGCCAAGAACATCGCCAAGCGCGCGCTGGTGCTGAACCGCGAACCGCCCATCCGGCTGACGCAATCGCTCGCCCGCATGGGCAAGGCCGCGCAGGGGCAGCTCAAGCAGGTGCTCGACGCCTTCTCCAACCGCAATCCCGACACGGCCGAGGCGGTGTGGCGCCGCGATGGCGAGATCGACGAAATCTACAACAGCCTGTTCCGCGAGCTCCTCACCTACATGATGGAGGATCCGCGCACCATTGGCCTGTGCACCCATCTTCTCTTCGTCGCCAAGAATATCGAGCGCAGCGGCGATCACTGCACCAACATCGCCGAAGTCGTCTATCACATGGTCAAGGCCGGCCATCTCAGCGCCGCGCGGCCCAAGGCCGACACCACCAGCGAAACCCCGATCTTCCATGCCGAGAAGGCGCCGGAGGGCCCCCGCATATGAACAAGCCGACCATCCTTGTCGCCGAGGACGAAAGCGCCCTCATCACCCTGTTGCGCTACAATCTGGAACGCGAAGGCTATCGCGTGCTCGAAGCCCGCGATGGCGAGGAAGCGCTGCTTATCGCCGCCGAGGAAAAGCCCGATCTCATCATCCTCGACTGGATGATGCCCCAGCTTTCGGGCATCGAGGTCTGCCGCCGCCTGCGCGGCCGCCAGGAATCGCGCAACGTTCCCATCCTGATGCTCACCGCCCGCGGCGAGGAAACCGACCGCATCCGCGGCCTCGATACCGGCGCCGACGATTACCTGACCAAGCCCTTCTCGATGACCGAATTGCTGGCCCGCCTGCGCGCCGTGCTGCGCCGCATCCGCCCCAGCCTGGCCGAGGATGTGGTCCAGGTCGGCGACATCGAAATGGATCGCGGTTCGCACCGCGTCCGCCGCTCGGGCACCGAAGTGCATCTGGGGCCCACCGAATACCGCCTGCTCGATCACCTGATCCAGCATCCCGGCCGCGTCTTCAGCCGCGAACAGCTGCTCGATGCGGTCTGGGGCAGCGATGTCTATGTCGAGGCCCGCACGGTGGATGTGCATGTCGGCCGCCTGCGCAAGGCGCTGAACGTGCCGGGCACCGAAGACCCGATCCGCACCGTCCGCTCCGCCGGCTATTCGCTCGACGAAAGCGCCCTCAAGGCCGCGTCCTGACGATCCTGCTCCATGGGGTGAGCCTCATCCTGGGCCTGTCGAAGGATGGTTCGCCCATCCCGCGCCGCAGCCTGGTTACAGAAGCTTTCTGATCGGTTCCGCCAGGTCTTCCGGCTTGGCGTTGGGCGCGAAGCGCGCCACCACCGTGCCGTCGCGGTCCACCAGGAACTTGGTGAAGTTCCACTTGA
>JAEZBK010000321.1 GCA_023427355.1 Pseudomonadota bacterium | reverse complement strand
ATCTCATCTATGCCGTGGGCGTGATCTTCGCCCTGCCTGAGCCCGTGCGCCATCATGCCCTGGACTTGATCGGGGCCTGCCTGAAGCCGGGCGGCGTGGCCCTCATCACCCATTATGGCGGCGCCATGTCCGCCCTGCGGGCCAGCCTGCACCGGACGCTGCGCGCCGCCCTCGCCCCCGATCTGCCACCGCCGGAGGCTGTGACCCAGGCACGGGCCTGGCTGGCGCAGACCGCGCAGCGCCTCGAACCCACCCACCCCATGCACGAAGCCGCGCGTCTCACGGCCAGCCTGCCCGACGCAACCTTCTTCCACGAGGTCTTCAACCCCTGGAACGCCCCCCTCCCTGTCGCGGAACTGGACC
Source organism: Pseudomonadota bacterium (assembly GCA_023427355.1). Lineage (GTDB taxonomy): Bacteria > Pseudomonadota > Alphaproteobacteria > Micropepsales > Micropepsaceae > Rhizomicrobium. Next base: position 4,573 of record JAEZBK010000321.1, on the reverse strand, counting down.
GGCGCCTGGCCGCTGCGGATGTCCGCTTCCTGGGCCATGTGGAAGCTCCCGCCAGCGGCTTCGGCCCCGATCCCGCGCGCCGCGCGCAGGACGCGGATACAGCAGACCTGGGCGGCGGGGGCTACCACCACGCCCTGTTCGGCAGGCATACCCACGCCTCCGACCTCACCGCGCCGGGCATCGTCTGGAGCACGGTGCTACAACCCATGGCGGGGGAGCAATTCCGTGTTTCGGGCGGCGGACGGCCCATCCAGATCGGTCATGCGCCGACCCGCCGGACGCTCGAACGGATCGCGCACGCGCCACAGCCCATCCTTCAGGCCGCGCCGGAAGAGGAGCGCTCCGTTACCTTGCGGGTTCTGCGCGATCTGTGGGCCCACCGGCTGGTGATGCCGCTACGCGCCTGAACGGGACTTGGACAGCTCGGCGTGAAGCTGGTCCATGTCCAGCTCGCCTTCCCAGCGCGCCACCGCCAGGGTGGCGACGCCATTGCCGATGATGTTGGTAATGGCCCTGCATTCGCTCATGAAGCGATCAATGCCGACAATGGTGGCCAGCGCCACCATCGGGATCGCCGGCACCACCGACAGCGTCGCCGCCAGGGTGACGAAGCCCGCGCCGGTCACGCCGCTGGCGCCCTTGGAGGTCAGCATGGCAACCAGCAGGATCGTCACCATCTCCATCAGACCCAGGTCTATGTTGGTGGCCTGCGCCAGGAACAGGATTGCCAGGGTGAGGTAGATGCTGGTGCCGTCCAGGTTGAAGGAGTAGCCGGTGGGGATCACCAGGCCGGCCACGGCCGGTGGGGTGCCCAGGCGCGCCATCCTTTCGATCATCTTGGGCAGCGCCGGTTCGGATGAGGACGCGCCCAGCGTGATCAGCAATTCCTCGCGGATATAGACAAGATACTTCCACAGCGAAAAGCCGACCATGCGCGCGATCACGCCAAGCACCACCGCCACGAACAGGAAACACGTGATGTAGAAGCACAGGATCAACGAGGCCAGTGGCACCAGCGAACCCAGGCCGTAACGGCCGATGGTGAAGGCCATGGCGCCAAACGCGCCGATAGGCGCCAGCCGGACGATGGTGTGGATGATGCGGAAGAAGACTTCCACCACCTTCTCCAACCATCCCGCCACATGCCGGCCCGTCTCGCCAAGACGGGTGCAGGCGAACCCGAATAGGATGGCGACCAGCAGCACCTGCAGCAGGTCACCTCGGGTGAACGCCCCCAGGAAGGTATCGGGAATGATATTCATCAGATGCTCTGTCACGCTGTCGGCCTGCGCGCGCTTGACATAAGCGTCGGTTGCGGAGGGATCGAGCGTGGCAGGATCGATGTTGAATCCGGCACCGGGCTTGACCAGCTCGCCCACCACAAGCCCGATCACCAAGGCCAGCGTTGTCACCACCTCAAAATAGATCAGCGCCTTGCCGCCTATGCGGCCAAATTTCTTGATGTCCCCCATCTGAGCAATGCCCAACGCGACGGTGCAAAAGATCACCGGTGCGATTACCATCTTGATCAGCTTGATGAAGGCGTCACCCAGCGGCTTCAAGGAGGCGCCGAACTCAGGCCAAAGCGCGCCAACAGCCATGCCCATGGCGATGCCGATCAGCACCTGGACGTAGAGCAATCCCAGCAGGCGGCGCATACTACGTAACCCGGTTCGACAATTTCGCCGGCACAGTCCTTACCCGGTCCAGACGCTGGAGACAAAGGGGGCAGATAGCAAAAGCCCCGCGGCTGCCCGCGGGGCCTAGCCATCATGCTTTCTGGCTCACCAGGGATCGGTGCGGTTTGTCAGCTTCCGACCCATATCCACCACGGGGCCATCTCCCCCGGTACAGATCATTACGCCGTCCTTTAGCTGTTGTTCCACATTGTTGGTACCGCAGGCATTGAGGAAGCGAATGCCTGCCGCCTTGCTGGCGTCCAGAACACGGCGGCGCACGGCCGCCATGGCCGGATTGGCTTCTCCGCCCTGCGCAGCCGGATAGCTGCCGGGCCTTCCGACCAGATAGAAAGCATGGTCGCTTGGCCCCCACTCCACAAACGCAATGCCCGGAATACGGACAATTGCCTCGACATTGGCATCGGCACGGGGGTTTTCAATCTTGGCGCCGAAGATCAGTTCTCCATCGGGATTGAGTGGCCAGGGATCGGCATAGCGCAGATAGTCATTCTGGCTTACGCCCCAGATGCGCGAGGCATAGGCCTGGCTGCCACCGCCGCGGATCCCCTGGTTCAGACCGTTGACATGAGGCGCGAAGGGATAGCGCGCCACCTCGATCATGGCCCGCACCGCCTCCGGGCTTTCGGCATTGCAGAGAAGGATGCCATGCACCCCTGCCGCCAGCGTCTGCTGAATCATCCAGGCATTGGCGCGTACCGCGTCAACCGTCCCCTGGATTGGAAGGGTCACGATCACTGCCGGTGTGCGATGGCCGGTACGCGTTGGACCCGCATCCACAAGCCCCCGCATGAATTCGCGCAACTGGTGAAAATCCAGTGCGCCATGTTCCATTTCCCAGGTGATGTAATCGGCCTTTGTCGCCGCCGAGCGCTTGCCAAGATCATAGGCGCTCTCACCCTTTCCGTCGCCAAAGCCGCTCGCCTCGATCTGGAGGTAATAGACCGGCTGGTTCTTCATCCACATGTCGATGATGCGATTGATGCGCTTCCCGGTTCGTGTTGTCTCCTTGGGCATTTCTGGAACGTAGGCGTTGGGCACGGACGTAAATTGTTGTTGTGCCATCGTGGGTGGCGCCAGCAACAGCGTCGCGGCAAAGCCCGCCAGCATGAGACTTTTGACTTTCATGAAATCCTCCCCAGGGATGTTCTTGTCAGGACCCGGCCCCGGCCGTGCGCCAGGACTCGTCAGCAGAGCCTGCGCCCAATTTGCGGACCTGAAAAGTGATTTACGTGTGTGCGCCGCACCATGCATGCAAGTGGACAGCACAAACAAAAACGCCGCCGAATATCGGCGGCGTTTTTTACATTCTACAAAATGGCTACTGTCCGCCGCGCCCTGCTGCAGGGGCAGGATAATTGTGCAGACCTTCCGGGAAGGGATTGATTGCGACGCGCGTGTTCATTCCCGGACCAGCACGGAAACTGGCGCGGTGAAAGCGGCCTTGCGCTGCTGTCACCACATCGCCGGCTTCCGACTGGACCACATCGGGAATGCCTTCAATGAGGTGCTCCATTCTGCCTTCGATGATGAACCAGAACTCCGTATACTCAGCATGGAAGTGACCAACATTTGTCGGCGGCGGCGTGGGAATGCCTGCGCCGCGTATGTTGTTCATGAAAAAGTGATCGCTTGCGATGAAGGCACCGGCGCGGCCCGCCGGGTTGTTCACTACATCCTTGTAGAAGTCGAGATAGAGCTTCTCGCCATAGGCGCCCGTGCCCAGGGTACCGCGATCCGGCGTCAAGGCAGCCTGAACATAGGTGTAGCCAGGAACATCAGCCGGCTTGGCCGGATGTGTGGATACGGGATAAAGGGGGAAATGATCGGCCTCACGCGCCACAAAGAACAGCGCCGGAGCATTGCCCACCACTTCCAACGTATAGGGCGTGCGATAGGGAATATTGATCTGGAAGCCCTTGGTAGCGACAAAGGGTTCATGGCCCTCGACGCTGACGCGCAACTGGCCTTCCCACACAATCATGCCAATGCGATTGTCAGGCCACATCTGGGGCGGCAGCTTGGTGCCGACCGCAAGCTGGTGCCAGTCGGCCCACATTTCTTTGTTACGAACAATTGGCTGGGTCCAGGTGCCGTTACCAGGATGCATGGCCTTCACGTCGGTCAGGCGCCAGACCGGGCGATTGGGTGCTTCATAGGGAGTCAGTTGCGTCTTTTTTGGCACCCAGGCAACTGGCTGCTGCCCACCGCGGCCCGCAGGCGGAGCCGATACCGTTGTGGCCGCATTGCCGCCGGGAACATTATTCTGCGCCACCGCCGTCTGGGCGATAACGCCCAGCGTACCGGCTGCCGCTGCAGCCAACATAATAATTTTCAAGGACTTCATGGACCCCCCTCCTTCGCAAGGCGAAGACGCCTAACCGGCGTCTTTGTTGTTCTGATGCGCTCCCAGCCTGCACGTCAGGCGCGCGCTTCGGCTGGAACCAGCATAGTCATTTTCACGCTTGACGACAGCGAAATCACCGATGCTGCATCGCAATACTAGTATTACGAATGGAACAGGCCGCCGCTACCGTTCAATAGCCACTCGTCGAAATCCAGAAGCTCTCTTCCCAAGAGCCCCCGGGAGCAACACTCTGCAGATCCTTGTAAACGCCGCGCTGTGCCAGGTTGAAGGCATTTGTAATGCCGGTGTACGGCTCGATCGCCACGAACCCGCGCTCCGGCGGGGTGGGGATTTCCTTTGAGGTCAAAGGGATTGCTGGGCCCGCACTAACGGGCGGGGGCGCAGCCGGTGCAGCTCCGCGCCCTACGCCCCCCCGCCCGGCGGCTGGCGCCTGACCGGGCACCGCAGGCACCGTCGAATAGAGAACAAGAGCATTGTATTTCGGTCCCATGCTTACGCTGATAGCTTG
>JAEZBK010000320.1 GCA_023427355.1 Pseudomonadota bacterium | reverse complement strand
TCACATGCCAGGGTTCCAGCGCGTTGCGGATTTCAAGGCCCACGCCGCCATACTGCACCTTGCCCATCAGCGGGAAGCGGAACGCCCAGTGCGGGCGGAACCATTCCGCCTCGAAGGCGAAGCCATGGTCCTTCATGTCGGCGATCACATCGGCGAAGTCGGCCTCGATGAAATGCGGCAGCATGAAACGGTCATGCAGCCTCGTGCCCCAGCGCACCAGCGTCTGCTCATAGGGCGCACGCCAGAAGCGCGCGATCATGGCGCGCAGGAGAAGCTGCTGCGCCAGGCTCATCTCGGCATGGGGCGGCATCTCGAAGCCGCGGAATTCCACCAGCCCCAGCCGTCCGGTGGGGCCGTCGGGGGAATAGAGCTTGTCGATGCAGATCTCGGTGCGGTGCGTGTTGCCGGTGCTGTCGGCCAGCAGGTTGCGGAAAATGCGGTCCACCAGCCATGGCGGGATATTCGCCGCGCCGCGCGGCGGCACTTCCGAAAAGGCGATCTCCATCTCATACAGCGCGTCATGCCGCGCCTCGTCAATGCGCGGCGCCTGGCTGGTCGGGCCGATGAACATGCCGCTGAACAGGTAGGACAGCGACGGATGGTTCTGCCAATAGGCGATCAGGCTTTTCAGCAGGTCGGGCCGCCGCAGGAAGGGCGAATCCGGCGGGTTCATCGCGCCCAGCACGATGTGGTTGCCGCCGCCCGTGCCGGTGTGGCGTCCGTCGAGCTGGAATTTCTCGGCGGAAAGCCGCGACGCCTGCGCTTCCTCATACAGCGCCCTGGTCACGGCCACCTGCTCGCGCCAGTTTTTCGCCGGATGGATGTTCACCTCGATCACGCCGGGATCGGGCGTGACCTTGATGTGGCTGATGCGCGCATCGAAAGGCGGGGGATAGCCTTCGATATGCACCGCCGCGCCGCGCGCCTCGGCGGCATCTTCCACCGCCGCCAGCAGGGCGAAATATTCTTCGGCGCTGCCGGTGGGCGGCATGAAGATGCACAGGCGTCCATCGCGCGGCTCCACCGAAAGCGCGGTGCGCACCGCAAGTTCGGCGTCGAAGATCGCGTCCTGCGCGCCGCTGACAAAATGGAAATCGGCGGCCAGGTCGGGGGGCGCATCGCGCCCGTCATAATAGCCCTGGCCCGAACGGTCGCGCGGCTCCAGCGGCGGCGGCGTCGGGGCAAAGGGATCGGGCGGCGGCAGGTAGTTGCGCGCCTGTGGGGGGACGTAAGGCAGCGAATCCAGCGGCAGGCGGAAGCCCATGGCGCTGTCGCCCGGCAGCAGGTAGAGCCGCCCGGTGCGCGTTTTCCAATGCTCGGAATGCCATGTGCGCCCTTGGGCGCCATAGCGCGCCTCCACCGGCAGCACGAAGCCGACCTCGCGTCCCAGGCCGCGTTCGAACACGCGGGTCAGGCGGCGGCGCTCCTCCGCATCCTCCAGCTTGGAATCGATCGGGTCCACATTGGCGGCCAGCAACCGTTCCTTGCCCAGATGGTGCCAGAAGTCCTCATAGCCGGGGATGACGTAACTGTCGGGCAGGCCCAGGTTGCGCGCGATCGCCAGCGTCAGGGCGCGGGCGTCCTCGCTGGTGGGATGGTAGTCCGCGCTTTCGGCCGCGATGCGCTCGGGCGAACGCCACAGCGCCTGGCCGTCGTTGCGCCAATACAGCGCGAAGGCCCAGCGCGGCAGCGATTCGCCCGGATACCATTTGCCCTGGCCGTAATGCAGGAAGCCACCGGGCGCGAAGCGCGCCTGCAGGCGGCGGATCAGCGTGTCGGCCAGCGCCCGCTTGGTGGGGCCCACGGCGGCGGTGTGCCATTCGGCGCCCGAACGGTCGTCGATCGAAACGAAGGTGGGCTCGCCGCCCATGGTCAGGCGCACATCATGGCTGTTCAGGATCGCATCCACGCGATCGCCCAGCTTTTCGATCTCGTCCCACTGTTCGGGCGTATAGGGCTTGGTGACGCGCGGCGGCTCGGCCACGCGGGTCACGCCCATGTCGAAGTCGAACAGCACCTCGGCTTTTTCCAGCGCGCCCGATATCGGCGCCGCCTGCGTCGGATTGGCGGCACAGGCCAGCGGGATATGACCTTCGCCCGCAAAAAGGCCGGATGTCGGATCGACACCCACCCAGCCCGCGCCCGGCAGGTAGGCCTCGCACCAGGCATGCAGGTCGGTGAAATCCTCGCTCGCGCCCGAAGGACCGTCGAGCGACTTCACATCCGGCTTCAACTGGATCAGGTAGCCGGAGGCAAAGCGCGCGGCGATGCCCAGCCGCCGCAGCAGTTGCACCAGGAGCCAGGCGCTGTCGCGGCAGGAACCGGATTTCTTGCTCAGGGTCTCGTCGGGCGTCTGGATGCCCGGCTCCATGCGGATCAGGTAGCCGATGTCGCGCGAAAGCTGCGCATTGATGTCGAACAGGAACGCCGTGGTCTGTTTCTTCTCGCGGCTGACCTTCGCCAGGTATTTCTCGAACGCTTCGCCCGCCTGCGCCGGCCGCAGGTAAGGCTCCAGCTCCGCCTTCAGCTCGGGCGCATAGGCGAAGGGATAATGTTCGGCATCGGGTTCGAGGAAGAAGTCGAACGGATTGATGACGTTCATCTCGACCGTCAGGTCCACCCGCACCGTCAGGTGACCGGTCTTCTCCGGCACCACCACCCGCGCCAGCCAGTTGGATTGCGGATCCTGCTGCCAGTTCAGGAAATGTCCCTCCGGCTCCACCGTCAGCGCATAGGAGAGGATTTTCGCGCGGCAATGCGGGGCGGGGCGCAGCCGGATCGTCTGGGGCCCCAGCATGATCGGCCGGTCATAGCGGTAGCGGGTGACGTGGCGCAGTGCGGCCTGGATACTCATATTTCCCCCTGGGTGCCCAAACTATGCCGCAAGTGCGAAGAGACGGCTATGGGCGGCCCGCCGCAGGATGGAACCCCTTGCCTTGCCGGACCGTTCCCTTCTCCGGAAAATCCAAGAAAATTGCTGAATATGAAGCTCTTTAGCTGCCAGGGCTGCGGCCAGCTCCTGTATTTCGAAAATTGGCGCTGCGAAGCCTGCGGCCGCCTGCTGGGCTTTCTGCCGGACCGGTGCGAAGTCACGGCGCTGGAAGCCGATGGCACCGCGCTTGCGGCGCCCGAGACGCCTTACAAACCTTGCAAAAACAATGCGTTAGGCGTCTGCAACTGGATGATCCCCGCCGGGCTGGACGAGGATTTCTGCGTCGCCTGCCGCCACAACCGGGTCATTCCCGACCTGTCGGTGCCCGAACATGGCCCGCTCTGGGGGAAGATCGAGGCCGCCAAGCACCGGCTTTTCTATTCGCTGCTGCGCCTGGGCCTGCCCCTGGAAAACCGCACCGACGCCCCCGAACATGGCTTGGCCTTCGATTTCCTGGCCGACCCGCCCCAGGACCAGAGCCATGCCCAGGGCGTGATGATCGGCCATGACAATGGCCTCATCACCCTGGCGATCAAGGAAGCCGACGATGCGGTGCGCGAAAAGGTGCGCGGCGAGATGGGCGAGCCCTATCGCACGCTGCTGGGGCATTTGCGGCATGAAAGCGGGCACTATTTCTGGGATCGGCTGGTGGCCACCGACCCGGCGCTTCTCAATGCCTGCCGCGCACTCTTTGGCGATGACATGCAGAGCTATGACGATGCCCTGGCGCGCCATTACAGCCAGGGCACGCCCCCGGACTGGCAGGACAGTTACATCAGCGCCTATGCCACGATGCATCCCTGGGAAGACTTCGCCGAGACCTGGGCGCATTACCTGCACATCGTGGATACGCTGGAGACCGCGGGGGCCTTCGCCCTCAAGATCCAGCCGCGCCTGGCCCGCGGCCATATCGCGGCGGCGATAGATTTCGATCCCTATGTGACGCGCCCCTTCGCGCCCATCATCGAATCCTGGCTGCCGGTGGAGTTCGCCACCAACAGCCTCAACCGCTCCATGGGGTTGAACGACCTCTATCCC
>JAEZBK010000297.1 GCA_023427355.1 Pseudomonadota bacterium | reverse complement strand
CGATCATGATGGGATACTTCATCTTCACGCCCAGACAATCGGACGACCGGTCCACCAGCGATGGAGCAATGGCCGGGCGCGGGCGCAGGATGTCCACCCAGTCGAAAGCCTGGCGGTTGCGGCGCAGGTTGAACTCCGACCCATCGCCATGGGCCGTATAGTCATAGACGGTCTGGGTCACGTTGCCGAAGAACAGCGGCTCGAAGTCGAAGGCCGACTGCATCTCCGCCAGGCCCAGGACGCGGCGTCGCCCGGTCAGGGGCCTTGGGTCTATCTGCGCCACCGCCGAGGCGATGGGCGATGCCGCGATGAGGCCCGCGACGCGCGTCAGCGCCGCGCGGCGGGACGGATGGGCAAGCCAGGATTTCTCGATGTCGGACATGCTCTCACCTCGCCATGGGCCGGGGCGCATGAACGCGCACCACGCTGGGATCGAGCGCCGCCAGGGATGGCCGCCCGCACATGCACATGTATCGCGCCAGTTCGGTCTGCAGCATCTCGACAACACCCTGCACGCCGTCCGCGCCATAGGCCGCAAGGCCCCACATCACCGGCCGCCCGATCAGGACGCCCTTCGCGCCAAAGCCCAGCGCCTTCAGGATATCGGTGCCGCGGCGGAAGCTGCCATCCACCAGCACCGGCACCCGGTCGCCCACCGCCTGCACGATGGGCGCGACGAGCAGCAGCGTGCCCGCAAGGCCCGCCGCAGGCCCCCCGCCATAGTTCGACACCACCACGCCCCTGGCGCCACGGGCGACCGCCTCGCGTGCATCCTGCGGGCGCGTGACGCCTTTGACGATCACCGGCAGCGCCGTGGCCTTGACCACCTGCTCGACGGCCGCCCAGTTGATGGCCGCGCCGGCCGGCATGGCGGCGCCGGCCGCACTGGTCCCGGCCCCCACCGTCACGAACACCGCGCGCGCGCGCACCGCACCGGCCTGCGCCCCGATCTCCTTCGTCCGGGGATGGCCCGCATAGACCTGCACGTAAAGCGGCGTGGTGACGGCCTGGGCGATGTCCGCAAGCGGCACGCTGGACTCGCTGCTCACCACCATCGCGGCCTTCGCCGCCGACGCACCGCGCGCCGTCGCCAGTTCACCCTCGGCATGAAAGCGCCGCTGCTGCGCCATGGGGCCGACAATGATGGGCGTGAAATGCGCGTCGCCGAACAGGTTCGCGGTCAGATCCAGACCCGTGGTGGGAATGTTCATCCTCGGCCGCAACGTGATGCGGTCGGTGATGCTGCGGTCGCTGCCCAGGATCGGCGCGGCCCGCGCGCCCAGCACAAGGCGCGCCTGTTCTTCATATTCAAGAATGTTCACCAGCTCCGCGCGCGGCGCCAGGACAGGCGGCGGCACGGGCATGCGCAGCGGCGTGGCGGCGGGGCCTTGCGCCTGCGCGGCGGGCGCGGACAACACACCCGTCAGCATGGTGGCCGATGTGGCTGCGCCCATGGCCCCCAGTGCCTGGCGGCGCGACGTCACGCCCGCAGCAAAGACGTTCTTTTCAGCCACGATCGCCATCCCCCCCAAAGATGTATCTTTGCGCAGAGTGTTCCGGTGCTTCGCGACCAAGTCAATTCAAGGTTGCGACAGGCAACGCGATCGGCGGCCATGCGCCGTTGATGACGTGCCGCGATGGTGCAGCGCCACATGAAGCCGTCGCGGCGGGACACACTGCGGCGCAATAACAGTTGCGCTCCCGCCCAAAGCCCCCTAAGGACACGAAAGTACGATACAATTCCAACCTGCCCTGTCTGATTACGATACAGGCCGCCAGACCGGCTCCCATATCGGCCTTCTCCTGCCCGCCCTGGAGGCAGCAAGGAATGCCAGGCGCGACAGCGCACCCCCATCCATTCCAGCACCTGATTGTCAGCACACGCAATGTCCACCGGTACCATCAAGTTTTTCAACGCCCAGAAGGGCTTCGGATTCATTGTCGCCGATGACGGCAGCAAGGAGATCTTCCTCCCCCTGGCCAGCCTCACCGGCCTGGACACGGCAAGGCTGAAGCCGGGACAGCGCCTGTCCTTCGAGATCGAGACCGAAGCGCGCGGACCCAAGGCTGTTTCCATCACGCTGCTGGAGCGCGCGCCGCCGCCCGTCACGCTCTCGCTGTACCACGACCCATCCGATGGCGAGGCCGAAGAGGTGCTGGAGGCGCTGCGCGCACAGGGCTGTCAGGTGCGTGAGATAGATGTCCTCAAGACCCCGCCGACGCCGCAGGATCTGAAGACCTGGTCGCTGCTGTCCGGCGGTCTGGTTCGCCGTTTCGATCCCATGTTCCACGCCCTGCAGCTCGACGACCGCTTTATCGGCCAGGACGAGTTCTGGACTGCGGTATCCGAGCATCCCGTCCTGATCGAGACGCCGCTGCTGGTTTCGAAGAGCAAGGTCAGCGTCTGCCACACCGCAGACGATGTCAGCCGCTTCCTCAATCCGGTGCAGGATGTCGAAGTCCCCAGGACAAAGACGCTGTCCCCGCGCCTGGCCGCGCTGATCCGTGGCGAGGCCATCGCCGATCTTCCCCCGCCTTCGCCGAAGGAGCCGGACGAACCGGAAATCCCCGCGCCTGCGGTCCCCCTCGCCCCTGTTGCCGCGCCGCGGCCTGTCCCGGCCGCAGCTGCGCCCGTGAAGGACAGTCCGGTGGCCGCCAGCACCACCGCGCCCCAGAAGCCCGCCAAGGTTGCGGTCCCCTCCAAGCCCGCCGCCAGGAAGGCCGCGCCCGCGCCAAAGGCCGCCGCCAAGGCCAAACCCGCGCCCAAGGCCAAACCGGCTGCCAAGACCAAGGCCCCGGCGAAAAAGACCAAGGCGCGGCGCTGACAAACGCGCGCAAAAGGCTTGCATCCCCGCGCCCCAGCCTCTTTAGCTTCAGGCCAGGCCATAACGAGGAAATGCCATGTCGAACCCCGTGAAGATCGTCGCGATCCTGACCGCCAAGCCCGGCAAGGCCGAGGCTCTCAAGGCGCTGGTGGATGGCATGGTGGCGCCCAGCCGCGCCGAGCCCGGCAATCTTCGCTACGACGTCTGGCTGGAAAAGGCCGAGCCGAACCGCATCGTGCTGGACGAACTCTATGCCGGCGATGACGCGGTGGCCGCCCATCGCGCCAGCCCGCACTTCCAGGATTACCTGGCCAGGATCGGTGACCTGGCGGAGCGCGCCGCGCTGGTCTGCGATCCCGTCGCCATCACCTGATATCCGCATGCCCGGAAAAGGCGCATGAGCCTCGTCCAGCTTCTGACCCTGGCCGGTGTCGCGGTGTTTGCCGCATCGGGCGCGCTGGCGGCGGGGCGGCGCCATCTCGATCCCATCGGCGTCATGGTGCTGGCGCTGGTCACCGCCACGGGCGGTGGCACCCTGCGCGACGTGTTGATGGACCGGCATCCGGTCTTCTGGATCGCCGATCCGTCCTTCCTGGCGGTGTGCATCGGCGCCGCCATCGCGACCTGGGCGTGGGTGCGGCGCTTTCCGCCGCCCGATCGCGCCCTGCAATATGCCGACGCCATCGGCCTGGCCTTCTTCAGCATCGCCGGCGCGCGGATTGCCGAGGTTGCGGGCCTCTCCCCCGTCATCGCCGTCGTGATGGGCGCCATCACCGGCTGCGCCGGGGGCCTGATCCGCGATGTGCTGGTGGCGGAGGTGCCGCTGATCTTCCGCCAGTCCGAACTCTATGTGACCGCCTGCCTGGCGGGCATCATCGCCTATCTGCTGCTGGAACGCGTGTTGCCGGCCGAAGCCGCCAGCACGGCGGGCATCGCGGTGATCGCGCTGATCCGCATCGCCTCGATACAGTGGAAGATCACGCTGCCCGTTCTGCGGATTCCGCCGGGCGCCTGATCATTCGGCCGCGGGAAGGCTGCTTTCCGGTTCCTGGCCGGGTTCGGCGCGGCGTGCAACGCCTGTGCGCCCGCCCTGCAGCGGCGCGCGGGCCTTCGCAGCCTCCAG